>DATIJE010000001.1:0-13767 GCA_035478995.1 Rhabdochlamydiaceae bacterium
GCATATTTTGCCACCAGGGTCCGGGTGATATTTGCCTGAGGAAAATAGACATCGTAAGTCAATCCGAGAGAAGTCTGGTATGTTTTACGGACAATGCCCGTTCCGAAATCTTTATGAAGAACGGTGTCGTCGGGTTCAAAAGGATGTTCGTCTTCAGTGTATTCGGACTCTTCCTTTTGCGGTCGAGTGTATTCGACATGAAATGCTTGTAGATATTCGGATGGGATTTCTTTGAGGAACCTGCTCGGGCGCATCATGCGTAGCCCACCCCATAAAAAACGGTTCCTGGAAGCAGAAAAATACAAATATTCTTTAGCACGGGTCATACCGACGTAGCATAATCTTCTTTCTTCTTCCAAAGAGGCCGGATCGTCCAAACTATTAATATGAGGAAATAGATCTTCTTCCATTCCGACAAGAAAAACGACTTCGAATTCCAATCCTTTGCCGTTGTGCAAAGTCATCAAACGAACAGAATCTTGGTCGCCTTTTTTTTCGTCATGGCTAGATTTTAAAGATAGTTCTTCCAAAAAGGTAGCTAATGTGGGATCGGCAACTTCTTCTTCCCATTCCGCGGCTTTTGAGATCAGTTCCTCAAGGTTAGCTTTTCTTTCTTCGCTGGTTTCAGGATCTTCTTTTAAAAATTCCAAATAATGGGAACGCTCTATCGTTTCGGAAAGGATTTCATGAAGAGGAGCAGCATTTTTGACCATTTCCCGAATAGTGGAAATGGTGCTGACATATTCTGAAAGGCCATCTAATTGTCTTTGGGAAAGTTTGAACTCGAGTTTTCTTTCCACTACATGAGAGCATAGAGAAAAAATATCTAAAGAATGTTCTTCAGCAAATGCCTTTAATTTTGAGAGAGTGGCTTCTCCCAACCCTCGTTTGGGCAAATTGATCGTTCTGGAAAAAGAGATAAAATCTGAACCTCCCAACACGATCCGGAGCAACGAGAGAATATCTTTGATTTCACGGCGTTGGTAAAAAGAGAGACCGCCGATGATGACGTAGGGAATTCTTCTGCGCAGCAGAGCATCCTCGAACACGCGGGATTGGAAGTTAGTCCTGTAAAAGATGACGCAATCGGTAAGAGGAATGTCATCTTCTTCATGATGTTTTATCAATCTTTTTGCGACAAAATCAGCCTCGGCCAATTCATTGTCGGAAATATAAAACCCGATCTTTTCTCCGAGGCCTCTATCGCTCCATAAATTTTTCTCATAACGGCTTGAATTATGGTTGATCAGGGCATTTGCCGCCTGCAGGATGGTGTTCCGGCTTCGATAATTCTGTTCGAGAGAAATCATTTTGGAGCCCGGAAAGTCTCTTTCGAAATTAAGGATGTTTTCGATGTTCGCCCCACGCCATGAATAAATCGACTGATCTGGATCGCCGACAGCGAACACATTGTTATGTTTGTCTCCGAGCAGTTTGGCGATGGTGTATTGCGCATGATTGGTATCCTGATATTCATCGATTAAAATGAAAGACCATCTGTTTTGGTATTGTTCCAAAACTTCCGGAAACTGTCTGAAGAGTTTGACGGTCAAAAACAACAAGTCGTCAAAATCCAGCGCATTGTATTCTTTAAGTTTTGCCTGATAAAGCTTGTAAACGGCGATGAGCAGTTCATCATCAAGAGAAGGATCGTTGGGTTCTATCAAATTGTTTTTAGCATTGGAAATCAGCATCCTCATTTTTTTGAGCAGCCCTTTTTCATCTTTAAGATTCAACGCTATCAGGCATTCTTTAAGGACTTTTTCACTGTCTTCTTCATCAAAAATGACGAAATTCCTTGTAAATCCGAGAGGGATGATCGATTCACGTAAAATCCTCGCACACAGGCTATGAAAAGTTGAAGTGAGGACGGAAGAATGGGCGAGGCGTTGGACGCGCTGGCGCATTTCCTCAGCCGCTTTGTTGGTAAAGGTCACAGCTATGATTTCCGAAGAAGGGACGCCGAGCTGCAAAAGATGGACGATCCGGTAGCACACGATACGGGTCTTGCCCGATCCCGCCCCTGCGAGGACTAGTAAAGGGCCTTCCACGTGATTTACAGCTTTAAGTTGCTGCGGATTGAGATCTTCTAAATCTTTCATAAGAGCTATGATAATCGTTATGAGATTATTCTCGAAGATTTTTAAAGGATCTCTTTTCTGAGCTCGCCTTCCCGTATTCCCAAATTGCCGTACCTATGGTAATCGGTGCTAATAGAGACTTCCTGCAGATAATGCAGAAGCTCAAAACGGCCATTGGCCAAGACCGGGGCAAAAGTGATACAACAAGCGGAAGCTGCAGCTGCCTGTTGAAGATGGGCATTCGGCTGGGAAATAAGCCGAATGCGTGAGTAGGAACCTTGTTTTACTCTTTCATTGAAGTGTTTCTCGCTTTCTTCGATGAATCGGAGTTTTTCCATGGCACGGCTCCAATGTTCATCAAAATGGATCGGTGCAGTTTCTCTTGTCCAGCTGATCCGCATCTCGATATTGCATGTCAAAGCGGCAGCGAAGATTCTCAGAATATCCAGGGGGGCGTCCAGTTCCTGTACGCGGAAGCAAAGTCCTTTTCGTTTTCTATAACGGAGAATATTGTCCTGGCCGACAATTTTTGTCGGATCATGGTCGTGGTTAAAACGTTTGATCCAATACGCGTAGTTGGCGATGCTCGCATACCATAGGCCGAGCTGTTCTGCTGTTAAATCAATTTTTTCAATAAATGTCGTCAGATTGTTGACACGTTCGCTGACTGGATTTTTTTCTCTGGGAAGTCCGACCTGTTTTGGAATGGAAAATTGCGCGACATAATTCGGTCCGCCTGCTTTTGCACCTTGACCAAAACTGCTGGCCTTACATCCGCCAAATGGCTGGCGGCGTACGATCGCTCCTGTGATTCCCCGATTGATGTAGCAGTTTCCTGCTTCGATCTCATTCAGCCATTTTTTATATTCCCGTTCATCGAGAGTGTGGATTCCCGATGTAAGCCCATAAGGAGTTCCATTGGCTAGTCTAATGGCGTGGTTTAAATCTTTAGCCCTCATCATTCCAAGCACAGGTCCAAAAAGTTCTGTTTGATGCATGAAACTTCCTTCTTTGACACCGAGCTTCACGCCGGGCGACCAAAGATTTGGATTATGTGGATCTTGTTTTGGCATCACGAGCCATTTTTCTCCTTTGTCCAAGGAAGTCAATCCTTTTAACAAGGAGTCATTTGGAGATCTGATCAGAGGAATGACTTTAGAAACAGGATTCCAAGGAGACCCTACAGCAAGACTTTCCACCGCGTCCTTTAAATGTTTCATAAAATGGGGATCATCGTAGACCTCTGCCTCTAAAATGGCTAAACTTGCAGCGCTGCATTTTTGGCCTGAATGTCCAAAAGCCGATTGCACCAGATCTTTGATTGCTAAATCCCGGTCGGACATGCCGGTGATGATCATGGCATTTTTCCCTCCAGTTTCAGCGGCGAGATCTAAACTGGGACGGATGCGTAAAAAATGTTTCGCTGTAGAAGTCGCTCCTGTCAAAATGACTGCATCGAGCCGCGGATCTGAGATGAGCCTGCTCCCGACGGGTTCGTCAGGACAGTTGATGAATTGCAATGCTTCTTTAGGAATGCCGGCGTCCCATAAAATCTTGACGAGTTCCCATCCTGAAAGGACCGCTTCCGGAGCGGGTTTGAACAAGACGCAATTGCCGGCTGCAAGACCTGCCAAGATGCCTCCAGCTGGAATAGAAACGGGAAAATTCCACGGAGGGGCTACGAGGAGAGTTCCTTTTGCGGTCCATTGGATGTCTTTGCATGCTTCCATTTTCAAAATACTTCTTCGATAATATTCGGCAAAATCGATCGCTTCGGAAACTTCCGGATCTCCTTCGTAAATAGTCTTGCCTCCATCGATCATCATGACACCGATGAGGTCGTTTCTTCTTTCACGCATTTTGTGGGCTGCAGTCAAGAGCATGTGCGCACGATGAGAGGAAGGTTTCGAGCTCCACATTGCTTCATAAGATTTTGCTGCATTCAAGGCCTCGTCTACTTGTGCCCAATCGGCCATGGAATATTCGTAGCTGGCTTGACCTGGAGATGAAGGATCGAATCCAGATCCTTCCGGTTTGCTTTGATGGATTTCTTTTCCATTGATCACAACTGGAATGGGTTCCCATTTTTTATGGCGCCAAGTATTGAGGATGTCTTCAGCCCATATTCGATTTTGAGAAAGAGAAAAATCGGTATCGGCCTCATTTTCGAATGGCTGTTCAGGATTGAGATGAACAGGAGGCTCGAGCCTATTTTGAGTCCTTCTTGGAGATTCAGAAATTGTGCCGATGTCTTCGCACGCTTTTGCAAACAGCGCAGCCTGTTCTTCCCATTGTTTTGTATTGGGTTTCAAACCAAAAACATGCCGTAAAAAATTATCAGGTCCTGTGTTCTCATCCAGGCGACGGATAAGGTAGGCAATCGCACTTTGAAAGTCTTTTTTCGTTGCCACAGGACAATAAAGGAGCATGTCGTTGGAAAGAGCATGCACAACTCTTCTGATATGATCGGCCATGCCTTCCAACATCTCGAAATGCACTTCTGCTTCCACATGGTTTTCGGCTCGCATGAGCATTGCGTATGCGATATCAAAAAGATTGTGGCTTCCGATCCCCAAATGAACAGCTTTGGCGTGTTCAGGAACACAGCCGTAAGCGACCATCTTTTTGTAATTAGCATCTACATCTGTTTTGATTTGATAAGGAGCCTGATGCCATCCCTTGATACTGGCTTCCACTTGCTCCATCGCTAGATTGGCTCCCTTCACTATTCGAATTTTAATCGGAGCTCCTCCGGTTTTGATGCGCGCAACTGCCCATTCCGTTAATTCTTTCTGGATCGGATGGGAATCTGGCAGATAGGCTTGAAGTACAATGCCTGCCGAAAAATGATGGAATTCTTCTTCGTTCAAGACCTTCTTGAAGACCTCTTTGGTCAGGATCAGGTCTCTATATTCTTCCATGTCGAGGTTGACGAATTTTGGTGAGGAGGTTCCGTCAGCGCGCACAAACTGATGAGACATTGCAGCCCTGTACAGTTTTCTTAAACGGCCTGAGACTTTCTCTATCGTATCGTTCCAGGCCAAGAGATTTATCTGACTAAAAATGGTCGATATTTTTACAGAGATGTATTCAATTTCGGGCTGAGCCAGGTCGTCGAGATAGATATTCAGACGCCGCTTTGCCTCTTCTTCTCCCAATATAGCTTCACCGAGATGATTGAGGTTGATCCTGATCCCTTGTTGACGTCTCAGGGCCATATGTTTGAACAACGATTTTTTTTCTCCGGGCAAAATGACATTGGATGTCTGTTTACGCAGCATGAAAGAAGCTAAAGGAACAAAAATAAAAGAACACACGTCGCCTACCATTCGAAATGCGTTCAGTTGAAATTGCTTTGCAAAAGAAAGATAAACAGGGACTCCAAACTGATTTAAAAGATAGATCAATTGGTTGGCGACGCGGGAAAAGCGGCGGCTTCTAAAGCATTGATCAGTCATGCTCGTCGTAAAGGCTTTTCCTCTTGGGTCCTGCATCATGCGCGCTAATTCGGCCTGGATTTTTTTTTCTTTATGCGTTCTAATTTTTCTTGCTTGCATTAACATGTCTGAAGTAAGAGAGATTGCCTCTTTTTTACGTTCATCAAGAGACAGGGGACGCCCTTTCACACTTTCCAATTGTGATCGCGCGTTGCTGAGATATGAGGAATCCATAGATTAAAACATTTTAGTTTTTTCTTTCTGATAACAAATAAGTGTGTTTATATACAAATTTGAAATGTAGTTATGAAAAAAATGTTCACATTATTGAAGTTACTAATAATATTATTACCGTGTTTTGCATTTTCCCAACCTAAGATTGAATTAGGGGTCGATGTCTTTTTTAAAGACGGATATGTCGAACTTTTAAAAAATAAAAAAGTTGGACTGATCACGAACCATACAGGCGTCGATCGGCATCTACGCTCGAGTATAGATCTATTCAAACAACACGCTCTCTCTAAAGAATTCTCATTGATTGCATTATTTGCTCCCGAACATGGGATTAATGGCAAAGCTTACGCAGGCGAAAAATGCGATGATGTAAAAACCAAAGGGTCCATACCTATCTATAGTTTGCATGGTTCCAGCAAACGGCCTACCGATGAAATGTTAAAAGAGATCGATGTCCTTATTTATGATATTCAGGATATCGGAAGTAGATCTTACACGTATGCCACCACTCTTTTTTATGTGATGGAAGAGGCTGCGAAAAAAAAGATACAAGTCATCGTTTTGGATCGTCCAAATCCTTTAAACGGGATCATTGTAGACGGGCCCATGCTCAATTCAAAATGGCGCTCCTTTTTCGGTTACGTAAATGTTCCATATTGCCATGGAATGACGGTCGGAGAACTCGCTCAGTTTTTCAATACTGAATACCAAGTAGGCTGCAACTTGAAAATCATTCCGATGCGAGGATGGGAGCGGTCCATGAATTTCAAGGAAACAGGATTGGCCTGGATCCCTACAAGTCCTCATATTCCTGAATCTGATACTCCGCTTTTTTACGCATCTACAGGAATTTTGGGAGAACTGGATATTGTCAACATCGGAGTCGGCTATACGACGCCTTTTAAAGTGATCGGTGCACCATGGATCGATTCTACATTCTTATCTGAAAAACTGAATGCTCAAAGACTTCCCGGAGTGAAGTTCGTTCCATTCAATTACCGTCCTTTTTATGGGTCGTACAAAGGTCAAGACTGTCAGGGATCGATGATCGTCGTTACCGATCAGTCCATATACCGCCCCCTTGCAGTTCAATACTTGATTATAGGTATATTGAAGTCATTGTATCCCAAAGAGGTCGAAAAAAAATTGGCCTCCGTCACAACAGCTCAAAAAGCTCTTTTTTGCAAAGTCAACGGCAATGAAGAGATGTTCTCACTGTTGTTAAAGGAAAAATTTGTTGCCTGGAAACTGATCCAATTCAATGAAAGTGAGAGAAAAGAGTTTCTATCCATAAGACAAAAATATTTACTATATTAAAAACTTAGCACTTGTTTTTATTTTCTGCTAATATTGTTCTCTCTCCCTTGACAAAAATGAAGTTGATGATTAGTATTTTGAATTTCTAAACCCTCAATATTGAACCTCATTGAAACATGGAAAATTGAGCGGCCAACCTTAAAAAAGGAGAGCATTTATGTCCCATAAGAATATCAAACCTCTTGGCAACCGAGTCCTTGTAAAACGTTCAGAAGCAAAGACCACAAAAGGGGGGATCATCCTTCCTGATACAGCCCAAGAAAAGCCAAAACAAGGTGAAGTTGTAGCTACTGGTCCAGGCAAAATCGACGAGAACGGCAAACGACAAGTCCTACATGTAAAAGTTGGCGATAAAGTGCTTTTTTCATCTTATGCCGGAACAGAGGTTAAGACGGAAGATCATGATGTTGAGTATCTCATTATGTCGGAAGATGATATCCTGGGCGTATTAAACTAAAAAAATAAACATTAATAAAGAATCTGGAGTGCAGAATCATATGGCAAAAATGTTGCAATTTAATGAAGAAGCGTTGAAGTCCATTCTCAAAGGGGTGAAAACATTGGCAAAGGCAGTGATCGTCACTTTAGGCCCGAAAGGACGGAATGTCGTGATCAATCGAGGTCTAGGCTCGCCTTTATCTACCAAGGACGGTGTGACAGTTGCGAAAGAGATCACCTTGAAAGATAAATTTGAAAACATGGGAGCACAGCTTGTCAAAGAAGCCGCTTCTAAAACATCGGATCTTGCCGGCGATGGCACGACTACAGCGATTGTGCTTGCCGAAGCGATTTATTCCGGGGGAGTAAAAAATGTGATCGCGGGCGCAAATCCAATGAGCGTCAAGCGCGGAATCGAAAAGGCCGTCGAGACGATGAACGCTGCTTTGACAGCGCTCGCCACGAAGGTGAGCAAACCAGAAGAGGTAAAACAAATCGCTACCATTTCCGCCAACAATGATCCTGACATCGGAGCGATCATTGGAGAAGCCATGCAAAAAGTTGGCAAGGATGGAACCATTACGATTACAGAAGCCAAGGGGATCGATACGACTCTTGACGTGGTTGAGGGAATGCAGTTCGATAAAGGGTATGTCTCTCCTTATTTCATCACGAATCCGGAAAAAATGTCCGTTGAAATGGACGGCGCTCTGATTCTCCTCGTAGACAAAAAAATTTCCTCCGCTAAAGAAATCGTGCCAATTTTGGAGAAGATCGTCGAAAAAGGACAGAGGCCTATCCTTATTATAGCTGAAGATATCGAGGGCGAAGCGCTTGCGACGCTGGTGGTCAATAAGCTAAAAGGCGGATTGCAAATATGCGCTGTCAAAGCTCCTGCATTTGGAGATCGTCGCAAAGCGATGTTGCAGGATATCGCTATTTTGACCGGCGGTACAGTTGTCAGTGAAGAAGTGGGGATGTCTCTTGAAGATGCAGAACTCGATGTATTAGGAAAGGCTAAGAAAATTAAAGTTTCCAAAGAAGAGACGACGATCATCGACGGCGATGGCAACTCTAAGAAAGTGAAAGAGAGGATCGCACAGATAAAAGCAGAAATCGCAAATAGTACTTCCGACTACGATCGGGAAAAGCTCGAAGAGCGCCTTGCTAAATTGGTAGGCGGGGTTGCCGTCATCAATGTCGGTGCAGCAACAGAAACGGAGCTCAAAGAAAAGAAAGCCCGTGTCGAGGATGCTCTCCATGCAACGCGCGCAGCGGTCGCTGAAGGGATCGTTCCCGGAGGTGGAGTGGCTCTTTTACGAGCGGTTAAATCATTAGACAAACTCAAGCTTCCTGCCGAAGAGATGATAGGTGTTGAGATCATCCGTCAAGCCGCTTTTGAACCAGCGATCGCCATCGCGAGCAACTGTGGGAAACCCGGCAATTTGATTGCTGAGAAGATTTTTGAGAAAGAAGGTGCATGGGGATATAATGGACTTACTGACGCATTCGGCGATCTGATCCAAGACGGGGTCATAGATCCTGTCCTCGTTACTAAGAGCGCATTGAAACATGCTGCATCTGTTTCTGGATTATTGATCACTATCGCTGCCATGATTACAGACAAACCTAAGCCAAAATCCAAATCTCCTGTTCCTTCAATGGATGGAATGGGCGGTATGGGAGGCATGGGTATGGGCGGAATGGGTGGTATGGGCGGAATGGATATGATGTAAAAGGGTTAAAGATGCCTACTTATTCTTACCATTGTGAACAATGCAAACACGAATTCGACGCTTTTCAAAAAATTACTGATGAGACTCTTGCCGTATGCCCTGCATGCGGCAAGTCCTCTCTAAAAAAAGGGGTTGGCGGCGGAATGGCCACCTTTCATTTCAAAGGCAGCGGATTCTATATCACTGATTATAAGAATCAATCTACAGCTTCCGATTCAAATCCTTCTTCCAATTGTCCTTGCGGCAAAAAAGAAGGTTCTTGCGACAAGTAAATATTAAATTGTAATTCTAATTATTATTACAAATATCCTGAATAATAGGGATCCGTTATAATACGCCTATAAAAACGGAGGTTCTATTATGGAAACAAAATTAAGTATCGATCCTTTTAATCCAGGCATCGTTCAGCAATTGAAGTTCTATTTAAAAGTCAATACTTCGAAGAAAAACGAGGAAGATCTTGAAATTGCTGGCGGCAGCGGAAAAGTGAATATGAAGGAAAGGCTTGTCTTTATTCATTCTCCGTTCGGCAAATCTGAAAAACCCAGCGATGTGGCCTTAGGTTATGAAAAAATAGAAAAATCCATACAAGTAATCAATGGAATTCCCATTCTGGGAACCATTACAAGCATGTTGTCGTCCATTGCCTATTTGATTATAAGAGCAATGACTGAACACGAATTTCATAAAGCAGTTTCTCAACTGTTTCCCGGAGACAAAAACAAGGCCAGAGAACTCTTTGAAGTAGGCAAAAAACATTTAGATGAAATTCAATGTCATGGAAATGTTTCCGATGAATGCTTAAAAGAAATTGCAGAAATCATTCTCCAAAAAAAGATTCGTAATTTCAATTCTTTAACTCGTAAAGATTTTGAAAAAATCTCAGAGACCTATTTACACATTCCAGATAATAGAACGCTCAATTTGAAAGAAGAACTGATCCAAAAATATGCTCATGATTTTTCAGACGTTGCCAAACAAGCCATGCTGACTATGTGGGAAACGAATATGCTGGCCAGATCGATGATGGGGATCATTCCTTTTTATAAGCCTTGGACGAGAGCTGTGCAATATTCGATAGCCAATCGAGCCTAATTAACCCCTCGGGTTAATAATTATTTCCTGCTCCAGAAAGCGGGAACTAGAAGGACCAGCAAAGCGAAGAATTCCAACCTGCCGAGCGCCATCCATAAAATGGAAATGATCTTGGAGAGAGGAGGAAGAAAGGCGCAAGATTCGGTCAGGGCAGAACCCCCGAATATCAATCCTGCATTGTTGATCATGCAAGCGATGACGCCGAAGGAAGTCTGCGGGTCAATCCCATCGATGACAAGCAGAAACGTCCCCATGACCGCCAATGCGATCATGATGGAAAAAAATACGAGCACAGAAACCACAGTCTTA
Source organism: Rhabdochlamydiaceae bacterium (assembly GCA_035478995.1). Classification (GTDB taxonomy): domain Bacteria; phylum Chlamydiota; class Chlamydiia; order Chlamydiales; family Rhabdochlamydiaceae; genus DATIJE01. The sequence goes on from DATIJE010000001.1 coordinate 10,648, forward strand.
TCCGAAATTTCCCTGTTTCCAATTTTTAAACATCGCACGGCATCGGGTCGAAAGATCGATTCAATTTTGTGTGCAATGGAACGGGATACAATTAACAATCTCGCTACTTTCATCCCTCCGCAAGTGGATCCTGACATTCCTCCTATAAAGATTAAAATCAGCAATAGCAGTTGGGAAGAGAAAGGCCATAAATCGTAATTTCCTATGGCAAAACCTGTGGAAGTTTGCGCAGACACGGCTTGAAAAGATCCGGTGACCAAAGCCTGTGAAAAAGAATACACTCCCTTCACACCTGACAATGTGAACTGGGGAGTATTCCAAATAGTGAGGGCCAATAAAAATGAACTGCCTATCAAGATAAAGAGATAGATCAGAAATTCAGGCTCGTAGATCCTGTAAATTTTGCCTCGAATACAGTGAAAATATAAAGAAAAATTAATACTGCCCAGGACCATAAAGATCATGACGATGACTTGCGTTCCCACCTGATGATAAGCTGCGAGGTTGTCGCTTCGAATCGTAAATCCACCCGTTGAAATTGTGGTTAATGAAAGATTGACCGCATCGAATAATGAAATCTGTTTATTCGTCGTTATTAAGAGAATTATTTGCAGAACGGTAAGTCCTAGATAAATTTTCCAAAGCAGGCTCGCAGTTTCTCTGATGCGCGGTGTGATCGTCTCTTTATTGGGCCCGGGCATTTCCGTTTCAAAGAGAAACTTACCTCCCATAGAAAGAGCAGGCAGAACGGCGATGAAAAGAACCACGATTCCCATTCCTCCCAGCCATTGCATAAAACTCCTCCAGAAAAGCAGCCCTTTGCCTATTGCATCGATGCCAGAATACAGGATCTTGCTCCCGTCTCTTATAGGTTCAACGGTTCCATAAAAAGAATAGGCGAGTTCAGGCGCTCTTGGATGATGGATGGTGATCGGGACCTCTTTGTGAGTTTTGGGATCATATGCCTTCGGATAAATAATGGTAGCTCCAGTAGTGGTGAGTCCGGACATCGATTCGAAATAGGCGTCGATGGGATTGGAGAACGTGTTCGTATACCAGAAAGGAACTGCCCCAATGCCGGCTGTGATGAACCAGATCAAAGCAACAAGGACGATGCTTTCTCGGCGATACAAAGTGCCCACAGCTTTTTTTCCGAGATGCAGAAATAGCAAAGCTAGCATCAAAGAAATGGCGATCGTCCAAACAAAAGCCCATGTACTAGGGACTTTAAGAGAATGGGGTTCTAAAAAAAAATCATAAGCGATCGCAACACCAAGCGGGATGCACAAAATCAAGGTGAAATAAATGAGATAGCGGCCGAGGATCCTGCTGATTTCCCGAAAAAACATTTAGAGAATATTACCTTCTTAAAAAATTTTCTCCAGTTCTTGAACGTGCTTGGGGCTTGTGATCAGAATGACCGTATCTCCTGGAGCTAAAATATTGTTTCCCTTAGCGATCATGATCCTTCCTCGATTTTCTATCAAAGCAATCAAAAAATCCTGAGGGAGGTAGGAACTTAATTCTGAAATTGGAATGCCGACAATTTGCGAATCGGAAGAGATTTTAATTTCCATGATTTTGGCTTGATTTTCATAAAGAGAGGCGACGGATATGACGCTGTCGGCCTGAACGATGGAATGGATCCGGTTGGCAAAACTAACTCTTGCGGAAACAGTGTAAAAAATTCCGAGCCTTCTCAAAAGAGGTGCATAACTTGCATCGGAAACGAGCGCGATCACTTCTTCGCAGCCAGATTGTTTTGCCAGAGCAGCGGACAAGATGTTTGTCTCGTTGCTCGATGTACAGGCGACGAATGCATCGGTATAATTTACTTTTTCTGCTAAAAGAAAATTCAGATCAGTGGCATCTTGATTCAAAATCGTGGCGTAAGGCAGATCTTCAGCCAGCCGCGTGCACACATCTTCATCTTTTTCAATGATTTTGACACTGATCCCCTGAGATTCCAAAATACGGCAGAGGTGTATAGCAACAGTGGATCCTCCGGCAATGACCACCGATTTTATATGTTTCTGAGAAGTGCCGAAGATTTTTTGCAATTGCAGCATGATTTTTGTCTCGCCGATCACCGTGATTTCATCGCCTGGGAAAAGCACGTCGTTCCCTCGCGGAAAAATGATCGATTCTTTCGAGGCATGATCATGTCTTTCGGCAGCATTTCGACGGATCAGGCTGATCAGCAGGTTGCCTGGCAAATGCAAGTTCATCAATTTTTTTTCTGCAAATTGCCAATGTTGGGGAATCACGATGGTTCTCATTTGCACCGCGCCATGGGCAAAATTTTCGACAGCGGCATTGCCTGGATTCATGATGCATTTAAAAATATCCTGCGCGACAATCACATCTATTCCAATAAAGTGGTCGACGAAGAACAGACGTCCGAAATCGAGTCTGGATCGATTGAGATAAGAATTTTGTTTTATTCTCGCGACAGTTTTAGGGTAGCCTAAATTTTTTGCTATCGTGCATGCAGTCAAATTTGTCTCATCTTCATGGCTCAAAGCAATGAAAAGATGAGGGACTTGTTCGATCAGATCTTCTAAGAGCTGCCAATCTGTCCCGGAGCCGAGCCGTGTCCCGACATCTGCAGTCCGAGCGATTTTTTCTAAAGTTTTTGGATTGCGATCGATGACTGTCACATTGTGCTCTTCTTTAGATAGCACCTGCGCCAAGTAACTTCCGATGCTTCCTGCGCCTAAAATGACAATGTTCATAATATATAAAAATATTTTTCCTGATTTGATTATGCAACGCCCCAAATCACAATGTCAATGATCCTGAAAAAAACAACCCTTCTCATGACTATCGGCTGTTCGTGCGCTCACTTCCCGCCCTGGCTGCGCCTGATCGGGCAGGTCCCTTCTCGCGTCGACTCACAGGGCCGATCTACAAAAAAATCTCATGAAGTTAAATGTGAAACAACCGAGAGTTTAACCAAAATATTAAAGGTTTCATATTGGCCCTGTGAGTCGACGCGAGCCAGGAGGGCAAGCGAGCGCACGAACAGCCCGAGGACTCAGATCGCACAGCAAAATTGCACCGCAGGAGAGCACGAAGTGCGAGGAGGGTAGTGCTTTGCACGCCCTCCCGACGAGGACG
>DATIJE010000002.1:0-6366 GCA_035478995.1 Rhabdochlamydiaceae bacterium
CAATCTTAAAAACGATTTAGCTCAATGGACACCAGATACATTTAAAAAAGCCAGGATAAAATTTTTAGAAAATCCAATAGGGCTGGACCATTCGATTCCTGCCTTATTGTCTGAAGGGGATGAACTATCTATTTACCGCAATTATAGACCGTATTTTTTTAACAAACTTTCATATGAAAATCGATTGAATACGCTTCGCGCCTTGTTCCATATAGCGTGACCTAAGGAATCAATATGTCGCAAGTCACTATCCCATTGTTTCCGACTACTTATGAGCTAGTCGTTCATGTATTTGAATTTCTTCCAGATCCGACAGTCTTCAAAATAGCTCCTGTCTGCAAATTTTGGTACGAGACTGCTTGGTTTGTCAAAAAAGAAAATCACAAGAAAATGTTCGAGCGTATCATTACGGTAATGAGCCCTGCTGAACTGGCGGCCAAGGGCGGCATTCAAGAAGAGGATTCAAAGAAATGCCCCTGCACAGTCATCAAAAGATTGTTCACCGTGCAAAAAAAAGAAATCGATATCCTCATGTCTGAACGCAATCAGCAATTTAGAAAATTGATTCAAGATGACGATACAAAAACAAATGATCCTGAAACATTCTTTAAAACTCTACAAAACATTAAAGATTACAATATTGGAATGGCGCTTTTTAGAAGCGGACTTTTTGTACCGGACCAAAAAGGGAAAACTTACTTAGAATGGGGAAAAGAGACCAGATCTGCTCTGAAGATGGGAAAATATGATTCGATCTCTAGCCTGGCATTTAGACGCGTGGATCCTGCTGATTCCGTTTTCCTTCGTGATCTGTTAAGTTTTTCTAATTTGAATTTAACTGCGTTTCCTTCGGAACTTCCATTGTTTTTTGCAGCAATTAGAAAACAGGGACTAAAACATTTGATTCTTCAGCAAAATCAACTTTCTCATTTGCCAAAGGAAATGAATCTCTTTCCTGATCTAGAAATTCTAGAACTCAATTGGAATGCCTTTCAACTGTTTCCAGAACCCATCCTGCAACTTAAAAAGCTTAAAATTCTCGATCTCTCTGAAAATCCACTAACTGAGATTCCTAAAGAGATTGCTCAATTGAAAAATCTTGAAGAATTGAACCTGAATGAAACCTGCGTCACCAGCCTTCCAGAAGAAATTGCCTCCTTGGAGAATTTACAGGAAATTAATCTGCTCAGAACATCGATTAACTCTTTTCCTAAAGAAATCATGGATAGCGACAAATTGGTTCATGCAATGGTCCCCCATCTCTTTGCCGAATTGATTTTAAAGCTATGCGAACAAAAGAAAGAAGAATTTTATGATCTGATCTGCCTTCTTCCAAAAGGATGCCAGGAGAGTATTTATCACGACTATTTTACCTATTATGAAGTCACAAGTTCGCTGCATCCTTCGAGAGAAGAATTTATGTTTTCTCTGCAAGATCCGCATCAAAATTTATCAGAAGCCCTGTTGATCAAGGCCTTCATCAATACGATGATATTGTTTCATAACAGGACTTATAATCCGATGAAGCATGGCAATACTTCAACCATTAAATTATTTTTAAATGCTGCGATGCAGTCAATTGCCCATTGGTCTCCGGAAGAGTTTGATAAAGCCAGAAATACCTTTTTATCCTCTCATGAGACGATCAAGAAGGAAATTAAAGAAATCCTGGCATCAGAGACAAAAGAAGTAGATGTTGGAGAAATAATGAAAGATAATCTTATCGGACGTGTTTGCATTGATTTCAGATCGCTTTAAACTATAAATATGTTAATGTAAAATGAAAAATTAAATTATTTTTTATGTATGCCTCACGAACATTCTGACACTGACCCCATCTCTCGTCTCGAACCAGAGGTTCAAAAGAGAGTTCTCGATTGGCTCAATGGGTCATATGATGAAGAATCCAAAAATCAGGTCCGCACGCTTTTAAAAAATGATCTCAAAACCCTAAATGATGCTTTTTATACAGATCTTTCTTTCGGCACCGGAGGTCTGCGAGGATTGATGGGAGTCGGAAGCAACAGGATGAATAACTATACAGTGCGCAAAGCAACGCAGGGGCTCGCACAGTATCTCTTAAAAACAGGGCCCGGTAAAAAAAGTGTCTTTATCAGCTATGATTCCAGGCACAACTCCCCTTCCTTTGCTACCGATGCTGCCAGAGTGCTCGCCGCAAATGGGATTCAAGTGTATCTGACCAAAGACATCAGACCGACGCCGTTTGTTTCATTCGGCTGCAGATATAAACACTGCAATGCTGCGGTTATGATCACCGCTTCTCATAATCCTGCGGAATACAACGGATACAAGGTCTATTGGGAAGATGGCGGACAGGTCGTACCGCCTCATGATATCGGGATCATCAACGAAGTGGAAGAGATCCATTCTTTGGACCAGGTCAAGCTAACTAAGGCTAACGATCCATTGATCCAAATAGTCGATGAAACGATCGATAAAGCCTATATCGATGCGATCCGTCCTCTTCGACTGCATGCAACCGAAGACGCGCAGCATGGCAACGAACTTAAAATCGCTTATACAAGCCTGCATGGAACAGGGATCACCCTTGCCCCTCCAGCGCTCAAAGATTGGGGATTTTCAAATCTGACCTTTGTTGAAAAACAGATCATCCCGGATGGGGATTTCCCAACTGTTAAATCGCCGAATCCTGAATACAAAGAAACACTTCAATTAGGCATCGAACATCTGCTTAAAACGGGAGCCGACCTGTTGATCGCGACAGATCCCGATGCCGATAGACTGGGAGTAGTCGTTCTGCATCGAGGAAAACCCGAGATTCTCACCGGAAATGAGATAGCCGCTATCTGCATCTATCATATTTGCCAGACTCTGACAGAACAAAATAAAATGCCGGAAAACGGGGCTTTCGTCACGACCATCGTCTCTAGCGATTTGCTCAAAGCCATCGCCGAAAGTTTTCATAAAGCATGTTTTGAGGTCTTGACCGGTTTCAAATACATCGCTGAAAAAATCCGTCTTTGGGAAACCAGCGGCGCCTGCCGCTTTCTTTTCGGAGCCGAAGAATCGTATGGATATTTGTTCGGCACCGTAGCGCGCGACAAGGATGCGATTATCAGTGCTTGCCTGGTCGCAGAATGTGCTCTCAAAGCAAAAATGCAGCACTTGACATTGATCGACATATTACACCAGATCTATCGCAAATACGGCGTTTATCGGGAAAAACAGTTGTCCATGACCTGTCCCGGGCTTGAAGGACTCAAACAAATCAACACGTTCATGGTCAATTTGCGCAAACAACTTCCCAAAAACTTCGCCGGCAAAAAGGTGCTCTCTATCGAAGATTATGAATCGGGTATCAAGCAATCTCTGAAATCCGGGAAAACAGAGAAATTGACCCTGCCCAAATCCGATGTTCTTCTTTTTAGACTTGAAGATGACAGCAAGCTCATCGTCCGCCCTTCCGGCACAGAACCCAAAATCAAAATTTATGCCGGCGTAAAGCGTGCGCAATTCGATTCTATCGAGCAGGGAATTTCTGAATGCGAACAAAGACTGGACACGCTCCTTGCAGCCGTTAAAACCATTCTCGAATCATGAACCAGCTAAGATTTCAACTCGCATTGGTGACAGGGGCAAGCTCGGGCCTGGGAAAAGCATTGTGCGAACTTCTAGCAGCAGAAAAAATTGCCCTTATCATTGCTGGAAGGAATCAGGAACAATTAGCAAAGCTGGCATCCACTCTTTCTAATTACGTGCCTGTGCAAATCTGCGTCTGCGACCTAAGCATCAAAGAAGATCGGCATACATTGATCGACGTCATCCATCACAGCAAGCCCGACCTCGTGATCAACAATGCAGGCTTCGGATTGTACGGGAATGTATTGGACCATCCGACTTCAGACCAAATGGAAATTTTAGAAGTCAATGGGAATGCCCTGATGGAAATCGCAATTGAAGCCGCACGCACTCTCGCTGCTGCAAAGATGAAAGGGACTATTTTAAACGTATCGTCCGCCGCGTCTTTCTTTGTATATCCCGGATTCTCCGTATACGCCGCCTCAAAGACTTTTGTGAACCAATTCTCGCGGGCGTTCGATGCGGAACTGGCTCCATCCGGAATCCGGGTTCTCGCAGCCTGCCCAGGACAAATCGCGACGAACTTCCGCCTACGCGCTTCCAAGAATTTCCCTCAGCGAAAAGACTCTAACACTATGTCATCGGAAAAAGCTGCAAAATGCATCCTGCATCAAATTAAGACAGGTAAACAACTGTACATCTTCGATGCATATTATCGGTTTGTCGTATTTCTCGGCCGGCTGTTATGTCCCAACACTCTTCTCCAAAAGATCCTGAAAAAAAAGCTCTCCTCAAGATATGTGAAATAAAAATATGAGAAGATTTGTTAAACATCCGTAGCATTTTGGTACAAAAATACGGATACAGATAAAATAGTCCGCGGATTTGTACCAAAGGAAATTTAGTTTTTCCCTTCTCAGGTTCTTTTTTTCTTTGGACTTCGCTTTTTTCTTTTATTTGCTGGTAGAGTGCTCAACTCAGCTTCAATATCTTCAATTGTAGGGAGGTGGCCTTTAAGCTTGTTTGGTAAGGAAGAAACGATCTTCGTTTCATATTCAGCAACTCCCATGGGCTTATGAATATCCCGGAGTGCATATTCAACTATGAAATTGTCTTTTTTCTTACATATAAGGATACCTATCGTAGGATTATCCGAAGGATGTCTCATCAAATCATCAACCGCCGAAAGGTAAAAGTTCATTTTACCTGCATATTCTGGCTTAAAGTCAGTTGCCTTCAGTTCAACTACAACAAAGCATCGCAACTTTAGGTGATAGAATAAAAGATCAATGTAAAAATCTCTGTCGCTTATTTTTAAAGGGAGCTGGCGTCCAACGAGAGAAAATCCTTGTCCCATTTCTCGCATAAATTTCTCTACATGGTTGAGCAAGCCATCTTCCAAATCTAACTCAATATGATCATGTGTTAATTCAAGGAAATCAAAATGATAAGGGTCTTTTAAAGTATCATGAGCTAAATGAGATTGCGGTGATGGAAGTCGCGTGTGAAAATTTGTGATAGCCTTTCCCTGACGTTTGTGTAATTTTACTTTGATAGCATCAATTAAAGTATATCTTGACCAGCCCTCCGATATAGCTATGTATGCATACCACAAACGTTCGTTTATATCTTTTAAGGACTCCAAAAGGACTATATTATGGCCCCAAGGAAGATTGAAAAAAGGCAGATCTTCTAATTTACCCACAGCCTGTGGGTAAATTGAATAGGCCAAGTAGAATGCTCTCATTCTCCCAATATTAGTGCGTGAAAATCCCTCTATTCCAGGGAATTCATTTTGCAAGTCTTTTGCAACTCTTTCTATCACTTTAGAACCCCAACCATCTTCTTTTTGTTTATCCACAATGTCCTTTCCTATTTCCCAATAAAGACGGATCATTTCCTGATTAACAGATAGTGCTGCTTTGAACTGAGATGATTGAATTTTTTGCTTAAGATTGGCGATGAAGCCTGCATAGTCAGTTGTGGACACGATAGATTTCGATGTTTTTGTTACAGACTTATTTTTCATGATTCAAAAATTGAGATCAGGCCTGATTTCCTGACATTTGTTTCTGAGCTTCTTTAGACTTTTCTCTATCTGCAAGATATTTATTGGCTCTTTCGATCTTCGATTCAAGATTGCTACTTTTCAAATTCGTAAATACAGAAAATCCTTTAAGGAAGGTGCGGGTGATTACGCCAATTTTGGGATGGTCTATAAGTGTGTGAAAATCCTTTATCTCATCCAATTGATCTTGAAAACTTTGTCGATAATCAAGTATCTCAACTTTATCGCTCCATTTAAATGCGTCTTCTTCAGCTCTTTTTTCAGAAATGCATTTGATAACTCGATAGGCAGCATAACCTACTGCAAACGAGATCGGAGATCTGCAGATGGTTCTTATTTCCGGTTCAAGTATCATCATTCGTTCCATTTTAAGATGTGAAAACGATTTGGATGTCATGAAATAAGAAACTGCAAATACTAAAGGATTGATAAGATGATCATTATTTTTAATGCGTGATAGTTCCCGCCAAACACCAAATCCTCCATCTTTGCAAGGATAATAGATGACCCCTGATTCTAGAAGTCTACAGCCCGTGCCATCCTTAGATGGTCGCGGTATCGAATAATCCCGACTATTATAAATGGATATGCCATCATGCTGGATGAATATATGTGATCTCAATTTCTCCCGAGTATCAACAAGGGAAACGTTATGATGCATTATCAGTTGCCGCGCCGTGTCGTTTACTTTTTCTTCTTTAGACCAACGTGTTTTTGTAGCCTCCAAGAAAGGCTCA
>DATIJE010000003.1:0-4023 GCA_035478995.1 Rhabdochlamydiaceae bacterium
ATTGATCGATACCGTCATCGTATGTTCCATTGTGCTCTATTTTGGACTGCATATGGAAACATGGAAAGGATTTGAATTGATGTGGGGAGTATATGTGTATAAAGTCGTCTTGTGCATTCTCAGCACACCCGTTCTTTATGGTCTTGTCAAAATCATAAAAAATAAAACCCTCGCGCCTAACCAAACACAGGCTGAATTTTAAGATTTCACCACAGAGACAAGAAACCACAGAGAGGAAATTTTTGTTAAAAGGAATTTTTCTCTGTGGTTTCTTGTCTCTGTGGTGAAAATCCTAATCTTCTTTAACAATCATTTCCTGGATTTGGGGGAGGTGCCATTGCGATTGATATTGGCGATAGGCCTCCAAAGGCAATTGGACGAGCTTGGGCTGTTTTTGTTGATCGAGCCAAAGAATCAGTTCCTCCAAATCGTTCTTTCTCATCGCAGTGCATCCGCCGGTTCCTTTTCCGTATTCGTGCAAAACATGCATAAAAATGCACGATCCCTTTCCTTTTACTACAGGATCTATATTGTGTCCGACATGGATTCCCCATTCGTAAAGGTCGCCTATTTCCAGCATCTTTTCAGAACTACTCCAATCTCGATCATGCACGAAAGAGCCAACGTTTTGATTATAGTAATCAGAAGCAGGATCATCCACCCATTCCAAATCGGGAGTGATCTTGATGTAGGGCATTTTAAGATGGGATGTTTCTGATGACCAGCCGAAGACAGGGCCTAAAGAGAAAATCCCGGCAGGAGATCTGGCATCTCCTTCTTTTTTGAAATTTCCTTGCAAGTGATCAGGATCATGAAGGCCATAACCCCAGGCCATGCCGTTCTTTCCAACATCGACCTGTATGGCAGGCTTTAATATCCGCCAAGGAGCATGTATTGTATCCCGCTCAAAAAGATACAGTCTACCTCCTATATTGTCCCAATCGTCCGTCAAAACTAAAATCAGTTGCAGAGCTGTCGTTAATGATTGCATCTTCAGTACTCGTTCATTTCCGGCCTGCCCCTGAGTCGCTTTTTTTGAGAAGTTCTCGCTTTGCTTTTCAGGATCTTCTCTTTGGCCTTTTTTGGTTTTTTGGTCGGGATCCTCCTAGGAGGTCGATAATTCAATTTCTCAACTTTCTCCCGCAGTTTTTTAATACAGATCATCTTATTTTGCAACTGGCTTCTCTCTTGTTGAGAGGCGACCACGATTCCTGTCGGAATATGTCTGATCCTGACAGCGCTGTCAGTGACATTGACATGCTGCCCTCCGCTGCCGCTTGCGCGAAAAGTTTGCACTTCGCACTGAGACATCAGTTCTTCATCAGATGAGGGCAATATAATCTTGTCCATGCTGCAAACGATTTCAACGTTTCATAGAGTCGGTGTATCTTTTGGCAACGACTTTCCAATCGATGTTATCGAAGAACGCATCGATATATTTAGCTCTGTCAAGGCCGTATTGCGGCATATAAGCATGTTCGAACACATCCATGACTAAAAGTGGCGTTCCACCTGCGAGATGGCCTAAATCGTGTTCATTGATCCACATGTTCATTAAACGTCCTGTTTGCGGATCCTTATAAAGAACAGCCCAGCCTATCCCACGCATAGCACCCGTGGCAATGAAATCTTTCTTCCAATTCTCGTACGAGCCGAAATCTTTTCCGAGCTGTTGATAAAATAGAGTCGAAGTGTCCAGCATTTCCTTGCCGCCCAGATTATCAAAATAAAACTCGTGAAGGCGCATTCCGTCGAATTCCCAACCTACTCTTCGTTTCAACGCTCCGTATTCATAACTTTTAGTTTTATTTTCTCTAAGCATTGTTTTTAAAGTATCGAGTAGAAGGTTGGTATTTTTGACATATCCTTGATAGAGCTCGAAATGCATTTTTAAAAGCTGATCACTAAATCCGCTCATTCCAAAAAGATGAGAATAATCTTTCGCCGTGTAATTAGAAGAGAAAGTCGCTGCATTTGTGCGTTGATCTGCTGCCGATAACTCTTTGGCACTTAAAGAATTACAGATTAAACACGCATTTAGTACGCCAAAATAAATCAAGCTGGATCTGCCCATATTTTCCCTCAGGTGATCATTGTTCAATATCCTTATATTAGAAAAATGGAGCCAATAAAAGAATTCATTTTTTTGGAAAAGATATTCTAGTTCAGCAAGGGGGCTTTCAGGATGTGTTTGATCTTCTCTAAAAGACCATAAATGGTTGGATAAGAGGGACCTGATAAATTTGGATCATCATCGTAGATCAGCCAATTTCCATCTTTGGCAACAAGGGTTTTATCCGTGACCTTGCCCTCTTCTTCCAAAAAAGTTAAAGTCACACACTTAATGTTTATCTGATATTGTTCTTTTAGTTGTTCTTCCAGAACGTAAGCATAAGAGTCTTTTCGAAATAAAAACGTCCCTTCGATTTGATCGCTGAGAAGCTTTTCAGCTTCAATCCGATCGACTTGGTGCCACGCTTCATGGATGATATCTTTACCAGATAGGACCGCTGCAATGGACTCTATTTCTAAAGCGGTCAATTCTCTGACCATTTTGCCCATTTGCAGTTGGGCCTGAAATTTTTTAGAGACTAAATTTAAGGTATTCATTGTCTCAACAAGGACTTTATAAGCCGGAGGTTCCATGTCGTCGCAACGAAAACATCTCCAATTGGTCTCCTCCTCTGCGACTTCAAAGATTCCTTCTTCCTTCTCATGTTTTTTGATCCGGATTTCAATGGCTTTCCAGATCTTGGAATTCAAGAACGTTTCTCCTGACCCAGGAGGTTCATCGACATCGAGCTCAGGAAAATGCATAGCGCCCGTAGTCCGATTGATAAATGCCGTATATATTTGCTCTTTAATAGAAGTAGTTGCAGCCTTTTGAGATCGCCTAGCGATCAGCTTCTTGAAAAGCTCGATGTTCTGACGGACAGTGTCATTCTGAACATGGATTTTCATACAATAATGGAGTCTGGATATACTCCCCTCCATTTGTTATTGTACAATTTAAAAAAATTATTTAACACCAAGATTTAAAACTATCCGCTATATATCTCGTTTCCAAGTATTAACGGATAGATTAAGAACAATGTATTTTTCAATCCCTTATTAAACCAATGGCCTGGCCGGCAAGCCACGACGTCGTCCAGGCATTTTGGAAATTAAAACCACCCGTAATCCCATCGATATCGAGAATTTCTCCTGCAAAGTACACGTTTGGGCAAATACGGCTTTCCATAGTCTTGAAATTGATCTCTTCCAGACGGACCCCGCCGCAAGTGACGAATTCCTCTTTATAAGTGCTTTTCCCTTCAATCATAAATTTAGAACTTACAAGCTGCTCGCTTAATTGTCGCATTTCTATTTTCGAAAGATGGGCAAAAAGTTTTGAACTATCTATCGATAAAGATTCTACCAACTTCTTCCAGAAGGCTTTTGGTAGATCGAAGCACTTTTCTCCAGCTACCATTTTTTTTGCTTTCGATTCTTTCATTGTTTGAAGTTCCGATAGCACTTGAATAGGAGTAAAGTCGGGCAGCCAATTCACTTCTAAGGCAGTTCGATAGTTGAGGTCGTGAAGCTTTCTTGCTCCCCAAGCTGAGATCTTCAATACGGCAGGGCCGCTCATCCCCCAATGCGTGATTAACAATGGACCTTCCTCTTCCAGTCCGATTTCTGGGATCCGAAGACGGACTTTGGAAAAAGAGACCCCGGACAAATTTTCTAAACGGGGATCCGTTATATTAAAGGTAAAGAGAGAAGGCACAGGGGGTACAATAGTATGGCCAAGAGATTCGATCAATGGATACGTACGCCGATTGCCGCCGCAAGCGAATAAAATCTGCCTGCATTGGATCGGCCCATCGTTTCCACATATTAAAGAAAAGCCATTCTCCATTTTTTCAATGGCAACGACTTCTGTTTTACAGAGCACTTCAATGCCAAGAGACCTGGACTGTTCCATAAGGCATGAAACGATCGTAGAAGAATCGTCAGTCACCGGAAACATCCGGCCGTCGT
>DATIJE010000004.1:0-82449 GCA_035478995.1 Rhabdochlamydiaceae bacterium
CCATCCGAATGGTCATAAATCATACTGGAGAGCAAGCTTACATCTTCAAAAATTGGAAAGATATCATCGATAGCAGGCATAGATCCATTATTGATCACAACCATGTAGGCTAGCATGTGTCCATTTTTACCTTCGATATAGCCGCTAAGAGCTTGTGTAATCAAAAAGAATTTTCCTGTAGACAAATTGAATGAAACGCCAGTGCCTGGCTTTGCTCTTACTTTGCCCACAGCCTGCGTTTTCTTGGCAAAGTCTTCTAAAGAACCATCTACCCCAAGAATAGGCAAAGCATCGAAATAGTGTGTAAAATGAGATTTGTTCTTCCTATGCATATATTCCAAGAGAGTGATTTCACCTTGTGGCGTTAAGCGATTTTCATTGCCGCCTGCCCCGTCAACAAACACAAAAGAGTCCGATGGTAGTTTCACATTCTTAGTGATAAAATCACCCAGTAAAAGCATCCCCTCATCAAAGGTTTTCTTGCCGTTTTTTGCGGCGAGAAGCAAAGGCACCAAGTTTGCACCCAGATTGTGGCTGACCTTTAAAATCAACTTGGCATATTCTGAGAGAGGAGGTGAAATCCATAGCGCCACTTCTTGTTGATACTTATACGACTTTAAATTTTTATTGCCTTTAGAGGATTTGACTTTGACGCCTTCCTTTTGCAAAGCTTGAATGAAAACTTCTTGAGCAAAGGATGCAGGATCCTTAATGTTTGATGTACGTACAATATCGTGTCGACCGACAGGAATAGTGCCTTTAATCACAATTTTTTTGCCTGAATCATCTGCACTGACTTCAAGGGCTAATTCGCCGTCTTTTTTGACTGTTTTAACTTGATTTTCAACAGTATAACCCGGAGCCTGCGGACGCCAACTCAGTTTGGCCTTTTGACCCGCTTCAGAGGGATTAATCACAAGGTCGATCAAATTTTCGTTAACCATGATTGGGGAAACCATCATTCCACGCATTTGAATGGTATTAAACAGCATGTCATCGAGAATGACATCACCAGTAATTTCTTTGATGCCTTTTTGAGCGACTTGCTTAGCAAGTTCGTCAAATGCATATAGAGGATTCTCCGATGTCACAATCACGCCTGGAACTTCGTTAGCATTGATATGATCCAGTTTGGTAAACGCAATCGTGTCTGCATTTGGTTGCCGACCACCCATTGTCAAGTCTCCTTGAGCAACAAGCACTAAATTCCCCTGAAGTTGGCCATCTTTAATGGGTCCTGTCGCATAGACTGGTGTTTTAAAGCGGTAATCATCGCCATATGCCTCTAGAAGAGCAGCTACGGAAAAAAGTTTGGAAGTTGAGGCCGGTGAAAACATAGCATTAGAATTTAGATCGTAAAGGATCTCTCCGGTCTGCAGATCCTGCACGTAAAGTCCCCAGATCGCATGCGCATATTTGGGTTGATCCATAATTTTTTGCATGTCTTCCGGCAGTGTTGTTTCACCGGCTGACAGCGAAGATACGATCAAAACTAGAGCCATTAACATTGAATAAATCTTCATGCGAGATCTCAATATTTTAAAGGAACTTATGCACGCGTGTCGATATACCGAACGTGTTTCAAAAATTGGTTTTGGGGAATGCCGGCGCTGCAGATTTGCAGCAGGCTACGCCGGCGCCGAAGCAGGGCATGTGCAAGCACATGTCCGATGCAGGCGGCTGGAAAAATGAAGATGCCGGCGCAGGCCAAAACCAATTTTTGAAACACGTTCGGTATAAGTTCGTGTTATCATATTCGAGTAAAACGAACCACCTGAAAACGCAAGTTCCTGTTTAAAATAATCTGCCCTTCTTTTGGAAATTTCAGTACACTGAGAGAAAGTGGAGAACTCTTTATGCAAGCAAAACTCATTGAAAAATGTATCAGCAAAGAGGAACTGATTCCTTTGCAACTACAAGGACATGTTGCATTGGTCAAAGCTGTTGTGGACATCAGCCGCGCCATCATGGTTGCTGGAACATCCATGCATTCGGATGCGGAAACATTGCTACTAGAGCAAGGCTCGAAGCAAGAAGATCTATGGGGGATCAACCTCTATCTTAAAAAATCTTGTAATGAGTGGATTGAATATGATTCCATGATTAATCTAAGACCCTGGCAAAACAACGATTCACGGGGTGTTGACGATCCAACGATCCGCCAGAAAATCAGAGAGATTGTTAATCAATTGGTGAAAGAATCATGACTTCTGACCATTTATCCTTTGCAGCCGAAAGCTGGACCAAATTCTCTCTTGAGGAACAGCTCGGCAATATTGGAAGCGAAGTAAGCCGGGCCATTCGAGCCAAAGAAGAAAGGGAATATTATTGGGGAGCCGTAGCACGGGCTCTTGATCTCTTTTATCTTACGATCAAAGACATCCGATGGAAAGGCCGTTTGAGAGAGATCGTTCGCGCAAAAGAACTTTTTTGCGCCGCCGCATTGGGAAGCGATGAATACAAGACCTCTCTGGAAGACCTCGATATTTATTTCCGTTATTTTGCTCTTCTCGCCCGTGCGAACCGGCAAAAAGCGATCTAACCGGAATCTATACTTCAAAAAAAATGTTTTATATCATCTTCACTATTGATTTAGATTTTTACTAAAGCTAGTATGTGCCGATATGAATACTCAAAACTCAGCCGCAAAAAATATCTCAAAGCTACTTCTGGTATTGATGTTCACTTTACCATTTTCGTACGCTCGAGCATCCTCTGACAATGTTTCCTGCTGCAATCATGACACATATTATAATGGGTTTTCAATTGAGGCGCAAACAGCGGCGTTTTTCCCGTTATCATCTACCATTCGTCACATTTATGGATCCGTATTACCCTCATTTACATTGGCAGTGAACTGGTGGTTTCAAAAATCCTGGGCTGTATGGTTGGATTCATCGTATGTATTTGGAAACGGACATGCAACAGGTCTTGGCCACGAGTCAACCCATTTAAGCTTCGTACCCATCACTGCCGGACTAAAGTATTTTTATCGCATATGCAATGCAACCGATCTTTATGCAGGTTTTGGCCCCTCTTACAGTTTTTTACACACCGTAGACCGCTCTCAATTTGTACATAGGCATACCTCTGCAAATAGCTTTGGATTTACAGTTAAGACAGGGGTTATTTATTACTTCAAAGATTGGTGGTTCGTTCAGGGCTTCTTCAACTATATGTATCAAAAAATGCATTTTCACCGAACCGAATCCGATCCATTTGTGGTTAGGCGCACCGCCAACCTAAGCTCTTTACAACTAGGGGCTGGCGCCGGTTTAAAATTTTAATGTTCTGGAAAATGATCATGATAAAAAAATCGATAATCTTTGCGGCTGCTTTTTCATTTTTATGGTCTACCGTTTTGTGTGCAACCGAAGCTAACACGGTTTCTGCAACGATTAATGTAGGAGTGACACCGGCAGGGATTGCAGTGACTCCTAACAATCTTTTTGCATACGTTGCAAACAATAATAATTATTCAATTCCAGGCGCAAACACTGTAAGTGTATTGAATCTAACGAACAATACTGTCGAAACAACCATTTTTGATATCAGCTTTAATGAACCTTATACAG
Organism: Rhabdochlamydiaceae bacterium; assembly: GCA_035478995.1. Classification (GTDB taxonomy): domain Bacteria; phylum Chlamydiota; class Chlamydiia; order Chlamydiales; family Rhabdochlamydiaceae; genus DATIJE01. The sequence goes on from DATIJE010000004.1 coordinate 3,576, forward strand.
TAACTATTAATGCATCTGGAACAAAAGCCTATGTAACCAATAGTAATAGCACAACTGTAACCATTATCGATATAGCAACGAATACCGTTATAGGTACGATAGGCGGTTTTGATGGTCCCTCCGGTCTGGTTATTTCCCATGATGGGAATTTCGCCTATGTGAATAATTACGGAGGCCCTGGAGGGGTTGGAAGTGGTAACGGAACAACGGTGAGAGTGGTTAACCTGCTGTCGAATACTATTGTAGGTCCACCAATTACAGTGGGACTCGCTCCAGCTTCTCTGGCAATAACGCCTGATGGCGCATTTGTCTATGTGATTAATTATGTCGATGGCAATCCCGGCACTGGCACAATAAGTGTCATACAAACAAGTAATAACACAGTAGTCGATACTATAGGCGGTTTTTCTGGACCATTTGCAATTGCAATAACCCCCAATGGTCGGTATGCCTATGTCACTAATTTTGGAAGCAATAATTTTTCACCCGTTGGCAACACAGTTAGTGTTGTGGATTTACAAAGCAATACTGTGATTGCAACAATTACTGTTGGAACACAACCCTCTGGTATTGCGATCACACCAGATGGGTCCTTAGCTTATGTTTCTATTTATAATACCCTTTATGTTGGTCCTGATTTCAATGGTTTAACAGCTGGCCCAGGAACTGTAAAAATTATTGATACTCAGACTAATCAAGTCATCCCTCCAACAATAGCAGTTGGGCTGTCTCCTGATGCCATTGCAATATCCCCCAATGGTGCGTTTGCCTATGTTACTAATTATACTTCTAATACCGTAAGCGTCATACCATTACAAACATTTCGGATCGTTGCGCAAGGATGCAAAACGAAAACCAAGTTTGCGACTCAAATAGATCTGATTAATGAACTAACATGGACCGTATCAGGAGTATCATTGCCTGTGATTTATTCAATTTACCGTGATAACGCATTAACCGATTTAGCAGGCACTGTTAGAGCCTCACAACCATTGGCATTTTTAGATCATAATAGACATCCAAATGTGATCTATACCTATTACATTGTAGGGACCAATGCCTCTGGGATCACATCCAATCCGGTTGAAATCACAGTTTCACAAAAGTGTACGCATTAAAAGAGCATCTTCAATCCTTCTTTCTGCATTGAAAAAATGTGTTTGGAAGTGGGATCTCCATTTTGGAGTATGATTAGTCACTACTAGGTTTCATTTTAACCATCGATAGATGAGGAGATTGGCGTTTATAAGGCATGTCTTTTTAAACTTTTTAAAGGTATCTTGACAGAAACGCGTATCCTCCCCTATTCCGTCTATATGTATCCATTCGATCTCATCAAAAACCTGTCTATGAATTCCGATATTCCCTCGAGTGATGTATGGAGTGGTTAATATCTTATTCCAATTTTTAATCCTATGTACCTGAACTTTCCTTGGATTATAATGCCCCCAATAAAATTGGGCCATTTGTTCCGGTGGATGTTGAGTTGGATCTGGGATCCACTTATGAATAACAAAGTCTACGTTATAGTTTTCAAAAACAAATTTAATGATTTCCACTCTTTGGACATGTGGAATATCATCTGCATCTTGAGTAATAAAAATATCCCCTTTTGCATTTCTACAAGCAATATTTCTATTCGATCCAGCCGGTAGTTTCTCATTTGTTTGCAATAACTTCACTTTAAATGGGTAAATCGCACCTTCAATTGACTCGACAATCCACCTCTCGCATTTATCTGCTTCGGAAAGAGAAATCACCACCTCTTCAGGAAGGGTTGATTGATTGCAAAGATGTTCCAAAAGCATCGGTAATTGATCAGCATGTTTGTAATAGCAAGGGATGATAACCGAAACGGTTTTAGCTGAAAGAACCGAGAATAGAAGTAAGGAAGAAAACAAAAAAGACAATAGGTGATTCAAGAAAAGCTTCCTTATTTGAAAAAGAATCGATGCAACATTTGCTCATAATGCTGAAATATAGTCAATTTCAATTCGGTTTTATAAAGGTGCTTGGCTAAACACGCTGCATGATTATGTCTAATCCTTCATACATATTACATTCATTATCCTGAACGTAAGTATCAATGCTCACAAAACTTTTAGAAGGAAGATAAAAGACCTCATTCCTAGCTTCCGATTCAAGATTTATATTGCATTTTTCAAGTACACTTTTTAATTCAGATTGTGGGACTTTTTCTGTGATTAAAGTAACCGATTTCCGATTTAAAAGCTTTTCCGAGATATAGTCATTCAATGTCTTACGAAATGTTTCTATTTCCTCTTCTTTTAATTCTTTAATATTGGATTGAGATCCCCCAAACCGTACTGGGGATCGCATCGAAGTTGCGTAGAGTTGTGCAACTTTTTCAGCAATGACCACATAAAATTGGTTTTTGTCTTGCTCATTGATACCATCAAGAACAAGCTTACGGTCATAATTACAAAAAGTACTAGGAAAGTATTGGAAACATGTTTCTGCTACAAAAACAGGGACACACAAATTAGACATAGCTTTTCCTTTATAACAGATGAATAATTTTTTAATTAATTTATCAAAAATATTACTCATTTTTATTTTTTATGTAAAATAAAACAAAATCTCAAATTTATTCGATATAATCTGCGAGCACTTCATCAATAATGCGCCAACAGTGTGCAGATTCATGATTGTTTGGGTCAGTACCCCCCGCTGCAACGATCAATGCTTTCCATAAGGTCCAGGCACGCCCCCGGGCCCATGTTCCTTCATCAAGGGGAAGCATGTTTCGAAAGACTTCCCGGCTTTGTCCTTCGAATAAAGTCCAGGCAATCGCCAAATCGCAAGCGGGATCGCCGACCGCCAGCTGACCGAAATCGATCACGGCTCTGAGGCGCCCTTCTTGCACCAATAAGTTACCGGCACTGATGTCACCATGGACCCATACTGGTGCACGACGCCAATTGGTTGAAAGGCCTGTTTCCCAGATCTCGACCGCAGCATCGGTATCAATCCGGCCCTTCAGAGCAGCAATCGCCCATCGTGTTTCGCTGTCGTAGGTCATCAGCGCTCCTCCACGATAGAAGCTATGGGGCCCCGGTAAAGGTCCCTCGCTTGGATCGATCCGTTGTAAAGCGATTAGAAATTGCGCAAGGCTGGTTGCAAATGCGCACAGATCATCTATGGGCGCAAAGGCAGCAGCCTCCCCTTCAAGCCAGCGATAGATGGACCACCTCCAGGGATATCCTTCCGCCGGCTCTCCGATTGCTAATGGAACTGGAATCGAGAGCGGCAGGAAAGGCGCCAGTGTTGGCAGCCACTTGTGTTCTTTTTCCACCTGGGCCGCATATTCTACAGCACTTGGCATGCGCACGAGCATGTCCTCGCCTAGATGAAATGTTCTGTTGTCCCATCCACTGAGAGCGACAGGACGAACAGAAAGATCTTTCCATTGCGGAAACTGAGTCGCAACCAAACGACGCACAAGTGCGACATCGATCATTGTTAATAGCCTATTTTCTCGAACAGCTGTTTCCAAAATTAAAAGGCCGGGTTAAGTCCCGGCCTTTTTTATTTGATTATAGCTTTTGAAGGTCGGATAAGAACCCGCCTTTTCGTTTAAATTTGCTAAGATAAAAGTAGAATTTTTCCGATGTAGTTAGAGAATCGTCACATCAGTAGCTTCCGGCCCTTTACGTCCTTGGCCTTCTACATACTCTACTTTTTGTCCTTCGCGCATTAATTCAGGATTTCCCTGAACGTTGTTAGCATGAACAAAAAGGTCTTTTCCACCGTTGTCAGGTGTGATGAAACCAAAACCTTTTTGTGCGTTAAAAAACTTAACTGTACCTTTTGATTTAGCCAAAATCGTCTCCTTATTTCATTTACAAGAACCTTTATAATAAAAAACCCTTTTTTATTAGAAGCTATTTTTTCATCATTTTACCTTAGAACCTGTCCAAAAACTGGTAACAGCTTGGATACTCGTCCTTTTTTAATTCAAAATATGTACTGGGACATCTTCTTCAAAATTCAGATTCGACAGCTCGCATATAGGTTTTAAAGAGTGAGAAAAACGCACCGTTCTATTTTTCTCGAGTTGAGGAAGTATATCTAAAACAAATGGAGTAAATTCAGAATAATTTGGTGCAATGCCTAGAAGTTCCTCCAGCATGTATTTACGAAAAGCTGCTTGTTCACCCAGCTTTATAGCCATCCCCAATCGATGACGCTCATAAATTTCGTCCTTTTTCGGAGAAAAAGAGAGTTTTGCCTTATAGTCCGAGTATCCCTTAGCGCACATATAAGCGGTGATATTTCCTCCTAGCAACTGCAGTTCGATAGGAAATCCATCGATCAAATAACAAAGTTTTATCACAGGTTCGCTAGAAAAACCACTTTCCTGAGGCAACTGTTGATTTCTGAAAGTTTTGATATTTTTAAGTGGAGCTAACCGGATACCATTGATGAGGGCATCATATCTATTTTCGTCCTCCAATACTTTCATTTCCCAACGAATTCCTATAAAATCATCCACATAAGCTGCAAATTCTTTTTGGGTCATCCGTTCAAATGCTTCCAAACTCATCACCTTCTTCCAGATGGAATGTGTCGATTTGATTCTATATGAAATACGATCGATTTGATGGCTTTGACATAGAAATTCTTGAATTAACTTATCATATTTATTGATATAGTCCTTGCCAAAAAAATCCACGATTCGAGCTTCAACTGCATTGTGCAGTTGAGGAAAGAGATATTCAAAAGTCGTTTGGGCTAAACGAGAAGCTTCTTTTGTCATTCCTAATTTGTATAATATAGGCACATATAGATACCGATATTCTAAAGCCTGCTGATCCGAAGTGATTTCTGCGATAGCAAAGTGTTCAAAAAACTCATTGCCAAGTTCTTTGGCCTTACTTTGAATCAACGGTAAAAGAGTTTCTATTTGCTCTTTTTCTAAAGAGCGAAGCTCTTTATCTAAGGTATAAATATTTGAAGATTGTGGGATCATAGCTCCATGAAGGTTATTTTCGAAAGAATACATCAGAGACGAGTAAATACTCATCAAGATGATTGCAATTAACCTATATTTAACCATCTAATCTATTCATTTAAATTTGGCCACAAATCATAGCTAGGATTGTCTTTTTTTGCTCTACAAAGTCCTCCATGAATCCCTCTTGTCCTTCCAAATGGATTGAAATTTTGTTTCCAGAATTTTAAGATTCCAAATGAACCGAGGATAGCTCTATGTCCAAATTCCTATTATTCTTTTTGACTCTTCTTAATGTGCATTTATCCGCTCAAAATGATGATTTGATGGAAAACTACTACCCTGACCGAACTCAAGGGGTACTTGAACAAGCTCTAGCAAAAGGAAGCAATCAAGTTCTATGCGGAAGAATAAAAATTAAAGAAGGCGCTTTAAAAGAAGTCCATCATTGGTTTAACACCCTTTCTGAAAGAAAAGAAGAACTCATTGAAGCATTTACTCAAGAAGGAGTCTGGCTTGAATCTGTTTTCCTGGAACATACACAAAATGGCGACTACCTTATTTATTACACTAGGCAGGATGATCTTGAAAAAGTCTATGCAATAATCGCTCTTCTGGAACTTCCTGTCCGGCTATTCCACGTTGAGTGCTGGAAAAAGTACTGCGAAGAATGCATCGTTTTAAAACCTCTATTCGATCTTCAAAGAACAAGTCATTAATCTAAAGAGGCAAATAACACCTACGGAAACGTAGTGGGATCGTCAAAGAGAAGCTCTTGTAAAATAGGGTTTACGATGGCAGGAGGATTTGGCGCCGGAAAAGTCATGACCCAGACGAGATCGAAGCGATTTGGGTACGTGGGTACGATACCTGCAGGAGGAACATATCCAAACGCCTGTATGAGGGCAGCGATGAATGTGTGATGCCAGCAGATCACGATATTTTTTCCATTAAAACGTGGCTCGTTGAGAATGGATCGCGCCAACTGCTGCTCTTGCCCAGGGCCATAGGGCGAATGGATCGGTAGTTGTAGTTTTAGCGCAGTAGGCACAAGCGTTTGAATGCAGCGTACCGTGAAATCATCGGAACGTTGCACTGGCCTGGATGCAAAAAGGGCAAAAGGAACTCCGTAGTTAAAAAGAACTACATTAGTAAGACCTGCTGAACCTACAAAACCCGGCTCATTGTTTGGTTCCGTCAAATAAGAAGATAACGCCTCTACCCGTTCAACGCCAGCGCTGGTCAGCTCTCCTGTGATGGTGTTTTTTTCCCCATGACGCACAATGATCACCTGTCCTGGAAGACCATACGCAGTCCCTAGATAAAGCGTCATCAGGATTATCAGGGTTGTTTTCATAAGTACCTCGTAAAATTAAAAATCGAAACGGACTGAAAATGTGACGCCTTGAGTTGAAAGATTTCGATTTTCCGGAACAAGGTCAAAATCGTCTTTTTTAAGCTCAAATTGATGAACAAAGATGTGGTATTCCCAATCTGTCTTAAAGGTCAAGGCGTACCGTTCATCACAAAAAAGGACCTTCCACTGTACTCCTGCAGCAAAGTCCGCGATCCAACGGAACCGATTCAGATGTTCATGATTGGAAAAATGGATCGTGTCGAGATAGGTCTCTTTCTGATGGATTTTAAAAAAACCATAAAGACCGGATATTGCCGCCTCTGCATTGAGACTAAGTCCGTTCCAGACAATGAACCTTGGAGCAATACCCACTCGTGGGCCCAATCCCCAATAATTGTTCTTCATCTTGATAAAATCAGTACCGTTCAGAGAGATGCCCGGTTCGATAATCCCGATTAAAAACATTCCTCCTTCATAGACAACGTCCCCGTGCTGTTTAATCCATGCAGAGCGCAGCCCAAAAAAAGGATTGAGATCGAGTCGATGAAACACATTGAGATATCTGCCGAATTGCACATCTATCATATTGATAGTGAATTTCCAATTCAGTTTGGACTCGAAAACGTAATCGCCTGCGATCACATCATCAGCCATAGACCAAATGGGAAACGTGCCAATAAATGCGCTGTCATGGCTGGACCGATGCTGAGAGACATGGGAAGTAAAATGAGTCCAACTCGATTCGACATTCCAAAGATTGCAAGGAAAGAGATAACCTCCACTTATGCGATACCCAAGGCTCCAATGGAAACGGGGATGGACTACAGGCGCTTGAGTAAAATCAGTCGTGGTAAAGACATCCGATTCTTTATTTGTCGCCACCAAAGCCCGTTCCCAAGGCTTCCAATAAAGGATATCGACCCCTATCCAAACGTCGACACCGTCTTTTACAGCGGGATAATAAGAATTGATGAGAGAAGTAGAATCGGATGCAGAGAGCACAGCACAGGTCAGCGCGGCGCATGTTAAAATAATTCTTTTCATAAATAAAAATTACGAAAAGAAACGAATTAAGGCAAGCTACTATCAACTTGAGCATGCAAAGCAACGAAGAAAAATAGTTGTCTATAAATTGCTGATTTACCTAATTGATATTTAAGATGGCGTTACTGTGAAATTTCTATGATCCGTTCTGTTTTTCTGTTTTTAATATTCACATATTTTCCTTTCGCAAGCGTGTACGGAGTTGTGTACATTTCTCTGGGAGGTTCCTGTTGGCCGGCCATTCATTTAAGAAACTTTGGCTTAAGAACTCAGGCCTACCCCTTCGATTGGATCATGACTATGCACGATGACTTGTACAACGTTCTTGAAGATGATTTTGAATTTTTTCTAACTGATTGGAAGCTACGCCCTAATCAAAATGATGTAATTAATTATTATGGCATTCCTTTTACTCACGACTGGGTAACTACTGAATTTCATGATGAAGATGTGATAGACTTTAGAACTGTTTCTTATGAAGGCTGGGAAACAAGTTGTCCATCTGTCCATGCAAAGTATCAAAGAAGAATAGAGAGATTTAGAAGCGCATGTTTGGGACAAGAAAAAGTTGTCTTCGTCAGGGCTGAATTTGTAACCCAAGCTCAATCTGTAATTTTAAGAGATTTTTTCAGAATAAAATATCCAGCTTTGGATTTCATTTTGGTCGTTATCAAAGATGACGAAAGTTTTGAAACACCTTGGGGGATAGACAGGGTTAAGAATTTTCGCTGTGATATTTATGATGAAAAATCCTGGGAAAATATATTCAAAGTTCTATTGCCTAATGAGTTATAAAATAACTGATATTTGCAAAGAATGAACTTGTCTAATATCAAACTCTGGCAGCCGAGTTACCGGCTGCCTTTTATATAGTCTATTTTTTTTGGCCGACGATGTAGTAAGTTGTCGTTACGAGACGAAGCCTGTCTGCTTCGACCAAGGTTTCTCCGTCTTTTGTGAGACGATCGAAAAGAGCTTTGAAGTGCGCAGGAAGGATTTTTGTGCGTACGAGAAAATTGATCAACTTGGTGACACGAGTAAAAAATTTGTCCGCATTTTCAATAAGAGGTGCCTGCAGTCCATCAATGCTGGGATTTTCTTCAATAAGAATCTCGAAACCAGCCGCTTTCATAAGATTCACGTATTCTTTTGTAGAGGGTGTCCCAATGGCTCCAATCAGAGGTTTAATCCGTCTCATCAATTCGGCATGATAGGGATCTTTTGGATCGTATTTTTCAAGACTGACCCAGTCAAGACACGCGAACTTCCCACCAGGCTTGAGCATTCGGTAAATTTCTTTGAATAGTTTCAGAAGATCTTTAGAAAGGCTGAAGACCTGAATTTGGTAGATCGCATCCAGAGAGTTATCTTCAAATGGGAAGGGAATTTCATTGAGGTCCCATTGTTTGAATTCACATTGCTGAGACATGTTCTTTGAGGCAGCGAACTTTCTGGCAGCTTCCAACTGACTGAGATCGATATTAACACCAGTGACGTGAGCGCCAGTGTGAGAAGCGACATGATTTGCGACCCTTCCTCTCCCACATCCTACGTCCAAAACCTGGTTTCCTTTACTGATCCCTAGATCCTGGCACATTTTCTTTTCGAACAAAGTTTGATTAGCAATGATGTTTTTGGATAGATCCATGGCAGGTGGAATATACATTTTTTCGACCTGTCCGATAGAACAAAGATGATTTAAAACACTGTAATAGTCGACGAGCTTTCTCTTGATTTCTTGGTAGTAATCGGCTCCCATTTTCTCTATCAATTGTTTTTCATCGCTCCAGTCATGATCATAGATATTATAAGAATTGAGAAAAGCATCGACCTTTTCAGGAGGCAATTTGTATAAAGCCTTCAATGATTTTGCAATCGTGGACATCCTATATAACCCAAATTCCAACTTGTTTTTCATTTTAGACAACGGCATGACCCTCTCCGGTTTTCTGATAGTCAGTTTTTGTAAAAAGCATTTAAGATTTAACTTTTTTTACTCTTTTAACAAAGATGAAAAATATACCCAAGTAAATTCAAGAATTGATTTTTGAGTTTGCTTGGGTATAAATGCTCGTAATTCTTATAGAGCAAGTCGGATTCCTATACAGGTTCGATAAAAATACTTTGAATCCAATACACTTTTTGTAGACAATGCCGTTCCAAATATGCACAAGGGTTTGAATCATGCGTAAGATAGTGTTTTTTCTTTTTTTGGTTGGATTTGCAAATGTCTTGAATGGAGAAATCCGTTTTACTCATAGAGTAGATGATTATTCCACTCATCAACCCGTTCTTTTTGAAATGGCGATGAGGACCGAAGGGCCCATCATTGAATTTGGATGCGGAAACGGAAGTACAGATTTATTGCATGAAATTTGCAAAAAGAACGGCCGGTTGCTTATTTCTATAGATGATGATTTCGAATGGCTGCAAAAATTTAGCCAAAAATACCGGGGCGATGGGTACGAAGAAGATAATTCAGGTTGGCATAAATTCTTTTTTGTCCCAGGAAAAAATGTCAACAATCATGAAGATTGTGGATATTGGATTCATTTTTTAGACAATTGTCAATTGCTGAAAGAAACGCATTTCGATCTTTGTTTTGTCGATCAATCCCCATGGTTAGCAAGAATAGAAACGATAAAACGTTTTAAACACAAATCCAGATATATTATTTTGCACGACTGCGATTTTTACCCAGTCCATAAAGTCTGTGGAAAAACGGTCAAGATGACAGACTATAAAAACAGCATTCCTGGGATTTATGACTTCAGCGATCTTTTACCACACTTTAAGCTATACTACCCTCTTCATCCATGGCCCCTATTCAGCGGCCCGCCTACCCTATTGGGAAGTGAGTTTGAATCGGACTTTCCGGATATCAATTACAATGATTATTGAGGATGCTTAAGATACCTTTGCTTCATGGGCCAGCAACCACCTCTTTTTGTCTAAACCTCCTGCATATCCGCCAATCTCACCATTTGCTTGAATGACTCTGTGGCAGGGAATGAGAATAGCCAATCGATTGGCCCCATTTGCTTGGGCAGCAGCTCGGACGGCTAAAGGTTTTCCAATTGCGTTTGCAACCGCAGAATAAGAACGGGTTTCTCCAGGGCGAATCTGTTGCAGCTCGGACCATACCTGTCTTTGGAATGGAGTTCCAAATATCGCGATAGGCGTTTTAAAATGGATACGGCCATCTTTGAAATATTGGTCGAGCTCCTTTTCAATAGATCTTATGGGATCTGTACATCCAGTCTCAATTGTCGAATGCGTTCTGTTTCGGAACCTTTCAATGTTCCTTTCTAAATTCCGTCGATCGATAAATTCGAGCAAGCAGAGAGCTTGCTCATCGGCGATAGCAAGCATCTGGCCCAGAGGGGTGTCAATCCTTTTTGACGAGAAAATAATAGGCACACTAACCTTCGGGTTGTTCTTCTTTAAACGCGGCTTGATAGCCTTCGGCGTAACCCGCTTTTTGTCCGTCAGCGTAGCCGCTATTATAGATATCGGTAGCATTTTTGTGACTTTCCATACGGCCTTCGCTGAAGCCATCGCTATAGCCGTCTCCGTAGGAATCATTGTGGAGTTGAACGATGCAGTCCGCTGGGTGCAAAGCAATTGCAAATAAGACTTGTCCTGTTCTCGTATTGACCAGCAAATGTGTGCATTGCTTGAGGTCATCTTGATTAGATGCATTCGCTTCGTCGACTTCCAGATTTTCATATTTAGAATAAACCTCAATGTTGGTACCCAAATACCAATCATTGGGAACGCATTCGTAATTTTTAGGGACTAGTTGCACCTTGCGCCACCATTCCTTGATACTTCGCCATCTTTTGGAAAAAGCGATCGTTTTCCAACAGCTACCATCAGAAAGAACAAAGTACCCATTCGTGTTTTGCAAGATCACCTTTGATGAAAGTATTTCGACTTTTTCGGGAAAATTTGCATGAATGACTGAACAACTCAAGACAGTGGCAATGCCCAATAACCATTTTCTCATTGTGACTCCTCAAGACCTACAATAAAATCTAATTAATTTCGAAAAGTTTACAGAAGTGCTCTATATCCATCCAGTCAAAAAATGCTCAAAAATATGGAATGGTTGCATTGGAAAAATGTTTTACGATTATCCCGCGATGATTTAGCATGCCTGCACAAAATACGATAAAGGAATATTTATGAGAAAAATTGATAAATTCATCTTTTCCACTCTCTTCATTTTTTTAAATTCTCAACTTCTAGTCGCTCAACCATCAAACACCCTTCCCCTTTTCTATTGGGATGCAAGGCCTCAACTCGGCTTTGCAAATTTTGGCGATGCATTATCTGAAACGCTTATTGAAAGAATGGTGGGAAGGAGCATCTCTGTTACAAATCAACCTTTTGATGGGCAAAAAAAACTGTTGGGAATGGGTTCAATTATGAACTATGCCCAAGATAACGATGTGATTTGGGGATCAGGAGTAAATGGAAAAAGCCCCGACAAAGCTTACCGTTTCACAAACTTGGATGTAAGAGCCGTTCGAGGACCTTTGACGCGAGAGTTCCTGTTAAAAAGAGGAATCGCATGTCCAGAAATATATGGAGATCCTACTCTATTGCTTCCAATCTATTTTCCAGAATTTAAAAAAGCGGATATTCCCTCTAATGACTTTATCATCATTCCCCATTTCTCTGACGAGAACCTTTTTACACATTTACCCAATATGGTTAGTGTAAAAGAACATTGGAGTGATGTCGTGCAAAAAATTCTAAACAGCAAATTTGTAATCGCAAGCGCTTTATCTGGAGTTATTGTTGCTGAAGCTTTCGGAATCCCAGCTCGTTTATTGCAAATAGAAAACAAATCAAATACAGAGGATTTGTTTAAATACAAAGACTATTACTTCGGTACGGGTCGAATGGATTTTAAATATGCAACTTCGATTGAGGAAGCATTAGAAATGGGAGGAGAACCTTTGCCGAAATGCGATCTTGAAAAGCTAAAGCAAGCATTTCCATTCGAACTATTTTAACAATTATTTTTATGACAAACTTCCTAAAAAAGGTTTAGATAATTTATGGCCGCAGTTTCAAAAGTCGACTCCAAATGTGTTTTTTGTGCTCCTTTGCCCGGAAAACCTGATCCTAATAAACCCTGGGACCCGTCTTCGAAAGAAACTCGTCCTAGAGTGGTTCAGCCAGGTCAGAAAGGCGATGCTTCCTGGCATTATGCGCTTCAAATTCTCCGTGATGAACACAGGATTGGCAAACATCCTACCGAATCGCAAATGAAAGAAAGGGACATAGAAATAAAGATTTCCAATTATCGAAAAATAATCAAAAAGATCTATGAAACATTCCAAGTCCGAATCGAATTTGCTCAGGAAGTTTTTGGAAATTCAGGAAGTTGTACGAAAAAAAAGGCGCGGGAATTTTCAATCGTCCTTGCAAATGCGCCAGAGTTGGATCAAAAGTTTAAAGATATATGTTGCGCTACCCTCAAAGCATTCTGCGAGCAAGAAAAGTATGATGATTTTTCTACCTATGCCAATGAAGAATTTTATCAAGCTTTGATGCCTGTTCATGAACAGCTATTTAAGGAATTTAATGTGTCCTCTGAAGAAGTGCAAAAGGGGATTCCAAAAGGACTCAACAAAACTTGGGAAGAATTGAGTGTGACTGAAAAGGAAACGCAAGCGCAATCGGTAGCTTTTGCAGTTTCTTATAAAGCCTACAATTGTAAACGCTCTCCATGGCATCCCAAGCAGCCAATCGAGGCCTTGGAAAAGCAATTGGAACTACATGGCAGGCATCTTGTGTTAGGAAAGTTCGGCCAATTATATTATGAAGCTGAAGATCCTCCTTCTGAACTTGGAAAGATCAAAGGAAGGCCCGTTTTCGGATGGAAACCGAATGCTAAACGAAACAACCGTCCCAATTTCCATGCGGTTGTAATTGTGGACGTTAAAATTAAAGATGAGAAAAGTCATATCTATTTCCTCGATCCTCTTGATTCTTCCGATCCGAAACAAATCTCCACACAAAAAATCTATGCGATGTCTCTCGATCGATTGAGATCGTCTATAATCAGTTTGACTGGAATACAAGCTAGAACATCAGACGGAAAAATTGTTTTTGAGTCCGAAGAACAAGGGCCGAATAATTATGCACTTTATATATGAAAGATCTCAGCATCATCACCGTCACTTTTCAGTCCAAAGAATATATCGATGCTTGCATCCTCTCTGTTGTGACGCATACATTGGATTGTGAATATGAGCATATCATCGTGGACAATGGATCGACTGACGGTACCATCGATCTGATCGAAAACGGCTATGCATCTTATGTCCGTCTGATAAAAAATGGACAGAACATCGGCTTTGCAGCAGCGAATGATTTGGGTGTCAAAGAAGCCAAAGGGCGCTATCTTCTCTTTTTGAATCCCGACATGCTGCTTTATGATGGATATCTAGACACTTTGATCTCATGGATGGACACAAGAACAGATGTTGGCCTTGCGAGCTGCAAGCTCTTGGATTCTTCAAACACGCCTCATGAAGCGTTGAGGCCCTGCACATTTCCAACCCTCCTCCCCTATTTGCCCGCTTTTTTGAAATTCGCACCCTTTTTTTGTTCTATTCATCCAAAGTTTTTTTACTCATCTTTTAATGATGAACTCGAACAGGAAGTGGAAGTAGTACGCGGCGCCTTTATGGTGATGAGGAGAGAGATCATTCAAAAGCTGGGATTTGCTTTCGATCCGCGCTATTTCATTTTATTCGAAGATATCGACACCTGCAGGGAAGTCAAACGGTTAGGATATAAAACAGTCTATTTCCCTCATATCAGCTGCATCGATTACTTTGGACGTAGTTTTCTCAAGCAGACAAAAGCCTGGAAATATCTTCGGATGGCCGAAAGTTTTAAAACCTATGTGCGTAAATGGCATTCCCCTCTTCATCTTTTTTGGGTGAATCTCGTTATTCCATTAGGCTTTTTATTCCGCATACCAGAATGGGGGCTTAAAGATTCATGGGCTGCGCTAACGAAAAGGAATGGATTTTTTAGCTAGGTTTTGAGACCCTATTTCCCATGAATATTCGTTATTTTCTTTTTATCGGTGCGTGTCTAATGAGTACTCTCTGTGCTTCTGAACGATCTACTCCCTTTTTTCAAGCTAGTAAGCAGCAACCCTATCATCTATCGATCGGAGCTGTTCTTTTTAACGAAAAAGGTCAAGTCGCCTGCCATCACTTTAAGGAAGTTCTGGGTCAAAAAGACATTTACATATTAATGCGTGAAAGCATGGAAAATGATGAGACGATCTTAATAACATTGGAACGGGGCCTTAAAGAAGAGTTCGGAGCCACTGCGAAACCAGTAGCCTTCTTGGGATGCCTGTCAGGGTTTCTCCCCGATTCCAAACTCTCTTTTGATAAAACTACCCTCTATGTCGCATGTCAATTGATCGGCTGGAATCCGGCCGAACGGGATCCAAATGATCCAGAAGCAACGAGTATCATTGAATGGCTAGATCCAAATGAACTGATCTCGATCATGCAAAAACAGGGAAACAAGTTCAAACGTGTAGATGCCGACGAATCGGAAATGATCAAAAGAGCATTGCCTTTTTTCAATATCCTCAAATAAATTCTTGACAATCCTTCTTTAGAATTCCTAGGATACAAAATGAGCCTCGTGTTTCAAAAATCTCAAATAAGAAGGAGTTCCTACATGAAAAAAGAAATCGCTTCTTTATTCGTTCTTTTGCTGACATCTGTTTCAGGATGGTCGATGGATGAATCACAAATGACTGAGATCAAATGTTCCGTAAAACCCATTGACAGATCGAAAATCCATCCAAAGGAAGCTTTCGGCCAAGCCGTTAGCTCTAACTGGAGCGGGTACGTCTCAT
The DNA here is from genome assembly GCA_035478995.1 of Rhabdochlamydiaceae bacterium. Classification (GTDB taxonomy): domain Bacteria; phylum Chlamydiota; class Chlamydiia; order Chlamydiales; family Rhabdochlamydiaceae; genus DATIJE01. Next base: position 18,861 of record DATIJE010000004.1, read on the forward strand.
CCTCAAATTTTCAACAACCTGTTCCAGGTTCTGTAAGCTACGCTGCCGGAGATTGGATTGTACCAACTCTTTCTTCGACACCGGATGATAGCTATTGTGCAATCTGGGTAGGGATCGATGGTTATTCCGATGGAACTGTTGAACAGTTAGGCACATCTCATAACTGGATATCAGGCGCTCAGCAAAATTATGCCTGGTTCGAGATGTATCCGAATGGATCGTTCGAAATCAACGGTTTTCCCTGCGATAACGGAGATGAAATCAGCGTTCGAATCGGCTATAAAGGAAATGATTATTTCAAGATGGTCATGTTCAATCACACAAAAGGGGTCTTTACAACCATTCCTGCTTCTTATACTACATCCTCCGGTACTGTGAGAAATTCTGCTGAATGGGTTGTGGAAGCTCCATTTTCCGGTTCGATCCTCCCATTGTCCGATTTCCGGGTAGCTACTTTAAACTATTGTTCGGCAATCATCAATGGCGTCCAAGGCTCGATCAGTGATCCGCAATGGATGAATGATTCGATTAATATGGAAAATACCGATGGTACAGTAAAAGCCGTAACATCGGACCTGTCAAAAAATGGAAATTCTTTTTTTGTCTCATGGGAACATGAATAATTAGTGTTTTAGAGACTGTTAACTCCGTTAACAGTCTCTTAGAAACTGATACATCCGGATGCAAGCCGTCGTGAGGACAAGAAAACTGAAGAGGTAAGCTAGAGGAAGAAAAGCAAAAGGAAACAGGATCATCGCTGTGAAAAAAATGAAGGCCTCGGCTCTTTCGATAAGACCAGGGCTATAGTAAAAGCTCTTTTCAGTACGATTTTCGGTGAAGACCCCGACCACTAAAAAGGAAGTGACACAGATTAGAATGCTTCCGAGCATCAATAAGGCAGGCAATCCCCGGGTGTCGAGATCGACAAACGCAAGGCCCAACACGATCGCACATTCGACCATGCGATCGGATACGATATCCATCGCAGCTCCTTTTGGAGAAGAAAGATGACGCAGCCTAGCCGCTGAACCATCCAGAGTGTCCAGAAATCCTGAAAACAGCATAAAGGACAATGCAACCCACGAATACCCAAATGCAAGCAGAGGGAATACGCTCACTCCTGTAAAAAAAGCGCCGAGAGTAAAAATAGTGGGATGGACCCTCTGAACACTTTTGATGGCGAGAAATGGATCGATGCAGATCTTTTGATATGTCTTACGAAGACTTGTTTCGATCATGTCTTTTCCTAAATCTTTTCCATATGATCGGCACTAACGATATAACTGCTAGCAGGCCCAAAGCGATTTTTACTTGCAAGTTGAAAATGGTGTTTATAGAAAACTCTTGCTGGGATTCAAAGATTTTTTCCAGGCCACCTCCGGCTAATGTGAAGACGATGGTTCCTGGGGTGATCCCCACTAAGGTCGTCCAAACAAACGTGATCAGAGAAACACCCAGGATCGCTGGAGCGATATTCACCAGCCAGAATGGAAAAACAGGAACAAACCGAAGAAAGAGCATGTAGCTCACAGCATTTTCCTGAAACCCTTTCTCCATCTTTTTTAAAAATGGGCCTGCTTTCTTTCTTAGAAAATCACCCAGTGCAGTGCGAGCCGCAAGAAAAATAAGCGTCGCTCCGCATGTCGCAGCGAAGATGACGTAAATGGAGCTTTGAGGCTGTGGGAAGAGATATCCCCCTAACAGAGTGAGAAAGACCGCTCCTGGGATGGACATGGCAGTGATGGCGATGTAGACGAGAATAAAAATGATCGGAACACTCACAGGATGCTGTGAAACATACGTTTTTATAATCTGATGATAGGACTTCAGAGAATCAAAAGAAAAATAATGATAAGCCCCGGTAAAGAATACAGCGGCCATCCCTGCTACAATGAGGATCAGTGGTAAAAATCGCTTCAGATACTTTAGAAATGTGTTCACTGTTTTTTCCTCCGGAAAACTTGCAAGATCGTTTGTGTAAGCCATAAATCGGCGGCTTTTCTGATTGCCTGATTAAATGTTGGGTAAGGATGGATCAAGCCGGAGAGTTTGCGCAAAGGAATGTTTGCTTTCATAGCGAGGGTCAATTCACCGAGCATTTCTCCGGCGCGCGGGGCGACAATTGTACAGCCGAGTATCCGGCTGCTCCACTTTTTGGTGACCACCCTTACAAATCCCTCTGTCCGTCCCGCTGTGATTGCGCGATCGACGGATGTAAAAGGAACATGATACGTTGCGATATTGTACATTTTAGATGCTTGCTCCTCCGTCAATCCTGCACTTGCGACTTCGGGGTCAGTAAAGGTCACACGGGGAATTGCCTGATTCCGGTCGAGCTTTTTCTTAAAAGGTAAAAGAAGAGAAGTGAGCACAGTACGGGCCTGGTTCTCAGCCCAATGAGTAAAAAAAGGACTTCCTGTGACATCACCGACCGCCCAGATATGGGGTTGATTCGTACGTCCATAAGCATCGACAGGGATCCCCTTTTCGGAGTATTGGACTTGCGCAGCCTCTAGATTCAACGAAGAAACATTAGGCCTCCTACCGACAGATACAAGCAAAGAGTGCACTTGTATTTTCTGTCCTGAATCGAGAGAGATGTGAAATTGCCCATTTTGATATTGGACCTCTTGAGTACGCGCATTCAAATGCAACAAAATGCCTTCTTTTTCAAACTGTTTAGCAATCACTGTCTGAGCCATGCTCTCTTCTTTATTCAAGAGCTGCTGATGGGAATGGACCAATGTAACTGTAGAACCCAGTCTATGAAAAGCCTGTGCAAGTTCACAGCCGATCGGACCCCCTCCAAGCACCGCCAGAGAGGCAGGGACCTCTTCTAGATCGAAGATCGTCTCATTGGTCAAATAAGGAGTGCCGTCCAATCCTTTGACGGGAGGAATAAATGGTGAAGACCCGGTGGCGATCACAATCCGTTTTGCAAATACCTCTTCACCGTTCACTACTAAAACATGAGGATCTTTAAAAGCCGCAGTTCCTGTGATCGTATCCACTCCCATCTTGGCAAGAGCTTTAGGATCTTCATGAGAACGGATCTCTTCGACGATCCTGCGCACTCGCGCAAGCGCATCCCGGGCTTGCAGATTTGGAGGGGCAAATTCTATTCCAAAGCTCTTGCCTTCTCGTACAGATTCTGCAGCATGGGCTGAAGCGATCAGGGATTTGCTCGGGATGCATCCGAAATTTGTACAATCCCCTCCATAATTCCCCTTTTCGATAAGGAGCACTTTTTTGCCCGCTTTGGCAGATCCGATCGCAACTACTAATCCGGCTGATCCTGCTCCAATAACTATCAGCGAATATTTTTTCATCGTGCTATAAAATTAAAAGCTGCGGAGTCTACACAATACCGATTTCCTGTAGGAGGAGGACCATCTTTGAATATATCTCCAAGATGCCCTTCACAACGGCTGCACACCACTTCTTTTCCGGAAGCAAACGGATTGAACGATCTTTTTATTGTGACATTCTCCTCACATATGGGAGCCCAAAAACTAGGCCAGCCTGAACCGGAATCGTATTTTTGATCTGAACTAAAAAGAGGAAGAGCGCAACCCGCACATTCATAAATTCCCTCTTGTTTATTGTCAAAATACGGATTTTTGAATGCAGGTTCTGTTCCACCCTTTCTTAAAATCCTGAATTGCTCTGGAGTAAGGCGCCCCTTCCATTCCTTTTCCGACAAAATGAGTTTTTTCCCATCAAATCGATACTCCGGCCTGCAGGAGCTATATTCTTGATAGCTTTGATCTGTTTGACAAATACCTGCGATCGGAATATTAAGTAAAAAAAGCAAACTGACGATATAACTGATTGACTTTGTCATATTTGAATCCCAAGGTGTAATTATGCTTAAACTTCTAATGTTTCTTTTTTGCTGTTTATTTAATACTTTAAAAGCTGAAGAACCAATAAATAATCAAGGAAAATATGATATCGCCACTTTTGCAGGCGGTTGCTTTTGGTGTGTGCAGCATGATTTCGATCAGCTTAAAGGAGTCGTCTCTACGACTGCAGGGTATACCGGAGGCACGAAAGTCAATCCTACTTATGAAGAAGTATCCTCAGGCGGCACTGGTCATGTAGAGTCCGTTCAAATCGTCTATGATCCCGACCAAGTGAGTTATCAAGAACTATTGAATTTTTACTTTCATAATGTCGATCCGACAAGAGATGATGGACAGTTCTGCGATACAGGAGCGCAATACCGTCCGGTTATTTTTTACCATGATGAAAGTCAAAAAGAAATGGCCGAACGATACAAACAGAATTTGATCGATTCCAAAAAATTTAAGCGCATCATGGTGCAAATCCTCCCCGCCCAAACCTTTTATCCCGCTGAAGACTATCACCAGGAATATTACAAAAAAAATCCGATCCGATATAAATTTTACAGATATAATTGCGGCCGTGACAAACGCCTCAAAAACCTTTGGGGTTGAGCCAGGTTATTTTTTCATCAAGTAATAGTCCATAGAAGGACATTTGGGCATCGTACTATTAGGGTTGGTGACATAAGCTCCACCCAACTGATGATAGAACTTCTGTTGAAATAGCTGATTGGTTCTATAAAGAATGTTAAAACTCTGTTCTGTAAGATTTTTGCTCTCTTCTTTCAATATTTTGTTGCTCGCCTTAAAAGCAATAGAAGGATGACTGATATACTCCTTTTCGGCGCATCTCCATTCATCCCTTTCTATTTGATTCTCCATCTTTGCCAGAAGGTAATAAAGACCAAAAAAATAATTCTTGATCTTTTCCGGCAATTGATCCATGTGCTTGATGATCTCGTCGTCGATCTGTTTGATAAAAGATGTGGGTGCAAGAGCGCTGACACTCATGATTCTATCTAAGGTTGAGAATAATAGCATTATTGAATCACAATGATAAAAAATGTGCAATGCAGCGATTTTTATGAAAATAAAAATTTTGGGAACCAGAGGCGAAATTGAAGAATCCCTGCCTTATCACTCCAAACACAGCGGGATCTTGATCGATGATAAACTGATGTTGGACCTGGGCGAGAAGGAATTCTTAAAATATAGACCAAAGTGGATCCTTCTCACTCACCTCCATCCCGATCACGCCTATTTCGTGCGTAGAAAGGCCGAAGAAATCCCTCCTGATCACATCCCGATCTATGCTCCAGAAACTTCCAAAAAAATCCCTAACATGCACATTCTTCAAAAACAGATCAACCTATCCAGTTACTCTATCACCCCCATCCCCACCCATCATAGCAAACTGGTAAAATCCCAAGCCTATTTGATAAAGAAAGGGAAGCAATCCGTTCTCTATACAGGAGATCTTGTCTGGATCAACAAAGAATACCACGATCTCTTCGATCAGGTGGATTTAGTCATCACAGAAGCAAGTTTTTTGCGCAAAGGCGGGATGATCAGAAGAGATAAAGAAACCCATGAAATCTTCGGACACAATGGAATACCCAACCTGATCGACTTGTTCAAAAAGCACACAAAACACATTCTATTCATCCATTTTGGCTCCTGGTTCTACAAGGATACCAAAGCCTCCAAAAAACAATTAATCGCCCTCGGCAAGGAAAAAGGGATCCGATCCATCGTAGGCCGCGATGGCTTAAAGCTCGATCTTTCCACTTTGAAGTAGGCTAGGTACTGTACTTTTAAAGCCATCGATAAAACCACGTGCATATGCCTGTACATGAATTGTAAAATCTACAGGTATTTTTTGATTTATTGTTGTAGTGTCAATTGCAGTTCGAATCCCGATTCTCCTTTCATTCGATAATTGATTGTATTGTTCAACAATGTTCGATTTTTCAGATTCCCAAGCTAAAGTCGATAAGATGAGATCATCTAGATCGAATCTACTTTTTTTAAACCATTCTCTAAACGTCGCACCATTCAATTTTGGCTTGAACCCAAAAGTTCTTTGAATAAGATTGATCCAAAGCCGATCATTATTTGCCAGCTTGTTGCATTCTTTATTGACCAAGCTTACCTTGAGTAAATCTAAGGCGCTGAGATAAGAAAAAAAACTTAAGACGATCTCCACAGGAAATTTACCCGAAAATGAAAAGTACGGCCCAGCTTCCGTTTGTCGCGCCACATGCCCTATTCTCCCCACCTCCATACCCATATCTAATCTCTTCAATTTAAGTTAAAACCGAGAGATACTATTGCATGAAAGGTTTTCCCACAAGTGAGTTCTCTTCAGAAAAATTTTAAAGATGAAAGCGATGATGGGATTTTTCTTTACTTTGTCTGTTTGATGACTTAGAGGAGTTGTTTTTACGTCGGATTTCCAATAATTGGCTAAAGCTTTTTTGTAACTTGTTGCTGTATTTGATCATAAAAAATAACAGTAAGATAAGAAAAACTAAAAACCCAATTTCGGTCCCGATTATGGAATAAAGAGAAGAATGCTGTATTAAAGGGAACACAGCAGCTGCCATTGTGATGACCAATAAAATATCAGCTATGAAATAAAAAGCTCCCCGAGTAAAGAATTTTTCTCGGCTTTTATCAATTAAAAGAGTGATTGTTTTGGATTGAAGAAGATGTGGATATTTTTCTTCCATAATTACTTCTTCAATAAATAAAGCAGACCAAAATCTATGATACACATTCATGTCTAAATGCCAAATTAAGCTTACTCCAACGAGCCCAATGAAGCAGATAATGGAAACGGCGCTAAGATGATCAATCAACCCTTTTGCTTCATTCGATAATAAAAAGCCAACCGCGGCATAAGTTGCTAGCAACCAAGTTAAAGCAATATTCTTATATTTTGTGGTGATTAGCTCAAAATGTCGTTCAAATTGATTTAATTTAAAGTAAATAGCTTGTATAAATGCCTTATGGCTTGAATGTTTGGTATCGCTATCTAAAATAAAGTTAAAATGCTCTTTTTCGTGATGATCTATTCTTTCCTTAAACAAGATGTTTCCTTTTTAATTTTTCTAAACGTTCGTATGGATCTGCCTTTTTTGATGAAGAAATAAGGATAAAACCCGCTAAGGCGATTAAGAGAATTGTAAAAACAGGAATAAGCATAAATAAATTAGATTTGTTTTCAGAAACGACATAGTAGGCCAAAGAAGCACCCATCGTGATAAATAAAATACCTATGCATCCAATATAAAAAAAAGATTTCAAATTTATATAACTCAATAACTTACAATTATCATTAACATTGTTATAATAACGGGGCAGCCAGGGATATTTCTTTTCCATTTCAATTCCCTCATAAAGAACTGCTGCAATCGATTGTTCGCAAATAATGAGGTCTAAATACCAAATCAAAAAAATGCCTGTTGAACTAGCTAGAGCAACAAAAGCTATGATAATTAAAGGATGAAAAGGAAGATTGACTTCATTCACTGACAGAGCATACCCTATGCCGATGAAAGTAGCTAAAAGCCAAGAGGAAGCAAAAGTCTTATAGGTTACTTGGATGCCATTATAATGCTGAAGAAATGTTGCGATCTGGCTATAAGCTCCAAATGTCAATAATTGATCTTCGGAAACTTTTTTTTCCATACAACAACTAAGTCCGCACTAGAGTCCATTCTTAGTTGTTATATAAATCTCGCAATGATTTAAATCAAACCATCTGAGAAAAATTAGTTATTTTCGTTTATATTTAACTTTTTGGTCAAATGATAAACTAAAAAAGGCGGATGTCTTTCATATTCTTCACCTAATTTTGGATGAATATCCAATGCATTAATCATGTCTCTTTCCTCAGAAGAACGTAAAGTTCTTTGTGAAATTTCAACGATTTTAAGATTTCCTTTTTCAAATGCTTTAATATATTCATCTTGAGAATGATAATGATTAGGTATGGTCACTTTTGTCAATTTTCTCCAAATTTTTTGACCACTTTCTAGTCTATTTATGTCATCGACAAGAACAAGCCTATTGCCAATAACTGCAAATGTTGCGCTAACAATCTCCTCTAATTCTCCGAGTTTATTTTGAATCTCCTGATCTTTGGGATTGCTTGGAAGCCCGCTAAGCACTTTAGTAATACGCGCTTGAACTTCATTGGCTTCTTTTGAACCATCGGTAAAGACTACATCAAGAGAATATGGCAATGCAATAGTAGCTGTACCATCTTTTTTTAATACACGACCTATTTCTTCGAAATGCTTACTAAAAATTGAAGTAGGGAGGTTGCATCCAACATTAATGCTGATTGCATGGTCGAACATTTTATCCTCAAAACTCAAATCAGTAGCATCGCCTACCTCAGAAACAATTCTCCCTGAAAGTGGTCCTGCTTGCTCTATTGCTTCTTTCGCATTTTTGATCATGCCAGGCTGTAAATCAATCGCATTGACGATTGCACCTTTTTTTGCGGCATAAATGGACCAGGGAGCTGCCCCGCACCCAGCATCGAGCAATTTTTTGCCTTCTTGCTGATTTAATTGGTCTAAATCATTTGCCACAAATACATTGAGGAATAATCCCAAATCAGAACCATGAGCGAATTTGGCATAAGCATCCACGCCATTGTCACCGTAATTTGTTCCTCGTAATAGTTGATTTTGTGAAGAACTGTTTATAATAGTCATATTATTTTTACCTTTTTATTAAATTAAAAAAATTAATACCAATAATGCCACATACACGATAGGTATAATTATAATTAGTGATTTTTTCATTTTTTTCATAAATTTTAAATTGTTTGTTTGAACGAGGTAAATTATATATTAATTAAATATTTAATTTGAATTAAATTCTTATTAATAATGAAATATTATTATCCATCTTAATACAACTCACTTATATTTAATCTTTTGAATTAGATTAAATTTAATTATCGCTGTATTAAATAAATAATTAACCTATTATAAAAGAGAAAGATCAAATTGGAGTTTAAGTATCAGGAATTGAACGAGATAAGAAAAAAGGCATGCTTTAGTAGCATGCCCCTAGAAATTTATGATAAACTACGTAAGTCTATTAAGCGCAGCGCTTACAAGCTTCGGTGTTGATGCCTGATTTGAAGAACTGCCCTTCAGCGATTTTTGAGAGAGTTTTATCGGCGTGGCTCTCTTCTTTGGCAGAGTGGTCGAGTAATTTTTCCACTTCTTTAAGTTTAAACTGTTTAGCGAAGGCTTTTAAGGTGCCATAGGCTGCAATCTCATAATGCTCAATTCTTTGCACTGCATGGATCAGCGCTGCATCTTTAGCCATGCGGTCATAGTGGAATTTACCCACATCGGCTGCTTCTTTTAGAAGATTTTTCATAATTTGGCATTCTAGCCCCGATAGCTTCTCGTCGATTTCGGAGGCGATTGCTTCTAATCGTTTGATTTGGACTTTGGTTTCTTCTAAGTGATGATTAATAGCTTTCTTCAGTTTAGGAGAGGATGCAGCATTGGCAAGTTTTGGAAGAGCTGCGGCAATTTGTTTTTCCGCGCTGTAGATCCGTTTGAGCTCGTTGACGAACAAATTATAAAAGTCCTTCATGGAAAGCTCCTTTTTATCTTCTTCTCTTTTTAATTCTATGTTTCACTTCACGTTTGATTTGCTTCCTAATCTTATTTCTTGCTTTTAGTATTTTTTTCCCTTTTGCCATCACTTCATCTTTGGTGTCTTTCATATCATGCATTTTGTGCATGAAGACTTTCTGCAGTCTCTTTCCCTCGTCTGTGGTAAATAACAATGTGGCAAGGATGATTCCCAAAGTTCCTCCGACAAAAGCCCCCAAGAATAAATTCTTACACTGATGTTCAGAATGGAACATATAGCCTCCCCTTAACGTTTCTTCAATTTATTCCACAATTGAATGCCCATAGCTGTCCAATCTAAAATATCGACGATCGTGTCTTCATTTTTTTCAATTTTTCGATCGAATTCCCGAAGGGTACCTTCAGGATCTTCTAAATGGTGTTTCACCGATTCTCCTACATGGGCGAGCGTTTCCCCAACTGCATGAAGCGAACCACCCTTTTTATGGCATCGGACTGCATGTAGAATGGCTATGGTGCCTATTCCTACTGCGGCGCCGATCACGGCTCCCAATACGAAATTTTTTGTATCTTTGTCGTTATTGGACATACTCTCTTAGTCCCCCTTAAGTTTTTTAAATAGAAGAATCCCTTGGGAAATATAATTCATGATATTCGATACTTTTGCGTAATTATCATGTTCATCTTCTTCTGACTTTTCTTTGTTGATCTTAAAAAGAGGTCGAAATAAAAAATTTAAAGATTCTGTTTTCTTTTTAATGTCTGTTGTTAATTCGTTTGCCACTTTAATTAATTTCACACTCTCTCCTGATATATCAACTAATTCGTGCTCTAATTTATTTAAAATATGTTTAGTTTGCTTTAAACTAGCAGCAGCATTTTTCAAAGTTATAATTAAGAATACAACTAATATTACAAATGCAAATGAAATGACTGCAACGCAGATTTCAAAGATCATGTTAGCACCTATAAATTTAGATTGAATCAATTCTTAATTATCTTCATCTATAGTTTCATTTTGCTACTATTATAATAATATGTAAATAATTATTTAAATAAAGTGATGTAAGTTATTAACTATTAATTATAAAAATTATTTTTTTACTAAATAATATAATACTGATTGAATTATTTAAAATTTTGTTTTTAAATATAGAATAGATTAGTAAATGAGGGCTCCCATGAAAAGCTCCGAAAGAGAAATGTTCTTTTTCATTGCCGATATCAGCGGCTATACGAATTACATGATACAGAACCAGATGGACTATACTCATGGAACTCTCATCGTCATGCAGCTCCTGGAAGCTCTAATCAAGGAAGTCAAAATCCCCTTGGAGATCGCAAAGCTCGAAGGAGACGCCATTTTCATGTATTTGCTCAAAGAGAATATGCCCAAGGAATATAGGGACAATCCACTCCAACTGGGGAAAAAGTTAATCCAACTGTTCAATGTCTTTTATACAAAGCTCGGTGAATTGGAAAACTCTACCGACTGTAAATGCGGGGGTTGCAGCAATATCCACCAGTTGAAATTAAAGATCGTCGCGCATTTCGGAAAAGCTACGATCGATAAGATCGGGACATTTCAAGAGTTGTCCGGTGTAGATGTCATTATCGCTCATAGACTTTTGAAAAATAGCATAAAGGAAAAATGCTATTTACTCATGACGGACCCGCTTTTCAAACAACTCTCTCTACCACCTGAGGGAAGATTGATCGAATCGACAGAAGAAGACAAAGACTTAGGGAAGATCCAGGTTCATGTCTACTTCCCAATTCTCGAGAAAATTGTGCCTCAAGAGGTGAAGCCTTCTTTTTTTAACAAGCTAAAGCTGACCATGTTGCTGCATTTTGGAAATCTTTTATTCAAGCTTCATGTAATCAAAGAACCCCATTTTCACAATTTCCCGACAACAAAGGATAAGATACCTTAGTTATTTTCCTGTCTCGCCGGACTTGCCTTTTTTGCCAAAAAACCTCCCAAGAAAGAAATCAATCGAAAAAGGCCCTGGACCGAAGACAAAGATGAGGATGGATGCAAACAGAAAAGTAAATGGCGTTCTGGTAACGAAATTTTGCATATCGCTAAAAAACATAGCAAAGGCCCTCGCCTCGGCTGTGAGGTAGGCCACGATCATATTAATGATCAGCGGGATCGCAACTAGCCTTGAAGCAAATCCGAAGAAAAGGCATATGCCGCATAGAAACTCGATGAGCGAGGCTACATACGCGCTGAAAGCCGGATGCCCGATTCCAAGAGATTCGAAATACGAGATGACTTGATCCATATTTGTCAGCTTTCCCAGTCCGGTCCGGATGAACATCCAACCCCAGAAAAGACGGATGAACAATAGGAGGAATGGCTGCAAAAAATTACCGACCATCACCAATACAGAATAGGCGCTTCTTAGAAAGTTGAACATATACGGCCTCTCTATGTAACTCAATTTAAGGCCACGTTAATCAATCAACTCAATTTTTAAAAAGGGATTTATTAATTGAGGTCTATGATCAACTCTCTCGTGCGTACTGTATCGCTCCATTCCATTTTGAGATTATCCAAAATTTCTATGGTCTTCAGAAGACTTGTCTTTGTAAAATCAATTTGGCTCATTGCTTTATACAAACTGGGATAGCCAAGAATGTTTGGAAACAGTTTGGTCGCAATCAACCCTGTATTGAAGACAATAATTGGCTCTTGCTCCCAGACAGATCCTTTTTCTTTATTTAATATCTGTTTAAATCTAGGTGAACCATATTCAGCGGGAAGAACCACAATCTCCCAAATATTTTTCACTGTCCATTTATCATCCTCCATTATTACTTTTAAATTTTCCGGGATATATTTCCCGATGTCTATATCGTCTATCCATTCAGGTCCTTTTTCCAATAAATTCGAGTACATTCTGGAATGCATTTTTTTTGTAAAAAAAAGGACTATTTCCAATCTTTCGATAGGCGTGATTACATTTTTTTCCAATAAGTTCAACAAGTGCTGTTCTTCCACTGGAATAACCGGTTCTGTTGCAACCGTACTATCCAGAGAAGGCGCAGGTTCCTCAGGAAGTGAAAGCACCTGTTGAAGAAATGCTTCAGCATCTATGTTTTCTGGTTCTTGAATCACAATCTCGTTCGTTTGACATCCAGTTAAATGATCTTGATATGCATCCCGTTCATCGGTGACTTCTTCGGAATCACCAAGGATGATATCCAATTCATCGCCATAAACTCCTGTCCATCTTTTTTCTTTCTGAATTGGTTCACTATAATTTTCGAATCCTTTCGAAAAACTATAATGGGAATGAAACTGAATAGACATAGTATTATTCATAACTTATTAATTAAATCTTAAACCTATCTTAACATATGCAATATTTCAACTTATTTTTTAGAGATAAAGTAAAAAAAAATTTTAAAAAAATGAAGACTCTGAAATAATGAGAATATAGTTCCCCTAATTCAACAAGGAGATCTCCCATGAAAAATAAGTATATTAAATTGAGCTCTTTAGCAGCTCTAAGCTTAGTTACAGGAGCAATGTCCCAAGGATGCGCGAAATGTACCGAGCCTTCTTCGGAGCAGGCTCAACAGATGATGTCTCAACTCGATCGATCTCATCAAAAGATGTACAATTCAATGGACTGCGAAGGCAAGAACATGGCGATGAGAATGGTCAACCAATCATGCGCCGGGCAAAATTCTTGCGCGGGGGAAAATTCTTGTGCTGGAGCTAACAATAGCTGTGCTGGAATGGGTTCATGCAAAGGAACCAGCAAAGGACCATTCACAGACAAGAACAAAGCTGTTGAAATGGCATACAATAAAATGAAGATGAAAAGATCGGGATCAATGGGCAATCAGCAAAATAACAAGAGCAACAACGCCAAAAGTGGTTATTAATTTAGGCATAGGGATCGGGCTTCGACCGGAACATTATGAAGAAATCTTCCAAAAGATGCCCGACATCGACTGGTTTGAAATCATCAGTGAAAACTACATGGTCGATGCAGGTAAACCCCTAGAAAATTTGGAAAAGATCCTCGAGAGATACCCCGTCGTACAACACGGGGTATCACTTGCTATCGGCAGTCCTGATCCTCTTGATTTTAATTATCTTAAAAAACTAAAAGCCCTCGCAAGAAAGACAAAAACCCCCTGGATCTCCGACCATCTTTGTTGGGGACATCTGGAAGGCGCCCATTTTCACGATCTTCTACCCCTTCCATATACCAAAGAGGTCATCGACTACGTTGTTGAAAGAGCGAAAATCGTCCAAGATTATTTAGAAATCCCTTTCGCTTTGGAAAATCTCTCATCCTATGTCTCTTTTCAGCAAGATTGTATGACCGAGTGGGAGTTCTATAGCGCGGTGGTGGAAAAGGCCAATATTTACATGATGCTCGATGTCAATAATATATACGTTTCGAGCAGAAACCACGGCTTTAAACCCAAGGACTATTATGAGAATATCCCCCTTGAAAGAGTGATCCAGATCCATTTGGCGGGGCATTCCGACTATGGAGACTATGTACTGGACACCCACGACAACCATGTGTGCGATGAAGTGTGGGGTATTTACAAAGAAGTCTACAACAAGACAAAAGGGGTATCTACTCTTCTGGAGTGGGATGACAACTTTCTATCTTTTGAAGATACCTGGAAAGAAGCCCTGAGAGCAAAACAATTTCAAGAGAATCATGCAATCCGAACCTAAAACTCCTCCTCGACTTTTGACCACTCAAAAATGGTTTGCGAGCATCATTACAAGGCCGATCGATATAGACAACCAAATGGTCTCAGTCTCTCCTTCTGGAAGACCAATGTCCGAGGAGGCTCCTGAATTCATCGCTCCAGGCATCAAATTAGCTTCAGACAAACGGATTCAAATCTACAATCAGCAATATTGGTGGCGCCTATTTTCCAATCTCCATAAGATTTTTCCCACCCTTACTTGTCTGTTCGGATATAGCGGCTTTAATCATTTGATCGCAATCCCCTATCTGACCAAATACCCTCCTCGCCATTGGTCGCTCGGTCTACTGGGAAACAAGCTCCTGCAATGGATCGACGAGGACTATCATGAGGATGATAAGCTTCTTCTATCTTTGACGGCAGAGCTCGACTTGGCATACCATCAAATCTTCTTTTCTCCTGCTCCTGTCAGATTGCCTTTTTCCCCAGACCTTCTCACAAAGAAAGTATCCCTGCAGCCTCATTTATATCTGTTCGAGCTTCCATTCGACTTGTTTTCATACAGGACAGCTTTTTTAAAGGAGAGCGTTCCTTTCTGGCTGGACAATGAATTTCCTCCCCTTCCACAAGAAAGGACCTATTTTTTTGTTCTCTATAGAAGTCAGAGCAATCGGATTGTCTACCAGGAACTGCAGGAGGGGCACTGGACCCTTCTAACGTTCATAGCCGATGGGATGACCATTGAAGAAGCTTGCGACGCGTTAGAAAAGCAGGGAGGAAAGGCCTACGAAGAAGCAGCCGAATCCCTTCCAGACTGGATTCAACAATGGGTCCTCGAAGGATGGATCATCCCCCATACGTAAAGACAAGCCTGGGATTAATATACAGCTTGCCATGTCCTCGAACAATCATGGAAGCATGGAAAGGGACGTGCTCGCATACGGAAGGATATTGGTATACGAAAGAACTCATTCTCCAAACGACCGCATCAGGAGCTTCATTCAGGATGATTCCTACATTCGGATCTTCTATTCTTGGAAGATTGGATACAGGAGAGGGAATATAAACTGTCCTATGGAGTTTTTTCAAACTCTCTTGATACATTAAAATTTGATGGTGATGAAAACCTTGTTCCTGCATTTGTTTCATCCACGTCTCTAAGTCATTTGTGACAATTGCAGAATATCTGCAGCCTTCTATCGATGATTTTTTATAAATGCCGCATCCTCCAAAAGCAGAATATACTGGATACCAATCATCCGACTGCGAAAGAGAGAATTGTTTTTTCATATACCACCAATCGTTGCCCAAAAACTCAGAGCCCAAAGGGTATACAGCGTCTCTGAACGCATACCAATCCCAATAAGTATTCCTTGGATCTATGCCATAGGCAAAAACAGCATCCCATTCTCTCCCTGATTGAAACACTTCCACGATTCCTCGGAGCGCAGGAGGAATTTTAAAATCCATGTCCATCCAAATGATATAGGGAAAATCTTGGAATTCCTCCGACATCGCTCTATCTAAGACAATATTCCTAGCCCTGGCAATTTCTTCCGGTCGATAAAAGTGCCCGTCATTCTTTACATTAATAATGGATTTAGCGAGATCTCCCCGATTGATGTCCTCGCTTTGAACCAGTACGCGAGAATTCCTTTGACGCCATCTTCGCAATTGGTTTTTTGTTCCATCGATAGAATTATTCTCATAAACAACGATTCGATAGTCTTGGAACAAAGCCCCGATTTTCTCCATGATTGCTATCGTGTGAGGAAGGCGGCTTTCCACATCTCTGCAGATACCGCAAATGACCACTTTTTCAGAGATAGCAGAAGCATAGGAGCAGGAGCAAACAACACAAAATACAACAAAAAGAAATCGCATATTTTAATTCCTATCCTGAAGTTTTGTAGGGATAAGCCATGGAATGGATCTTTTCTAACCAGTATTGATTCGTCAATTTTTCACGATAAAGGGGGTTTGTAAAGGCGTCACCATATTCTTTCACCCATTTTTCTAGATTGCTTTGAGTGATTTCAGACCAGTCCTGGACAATCACAACGGGAAGTCCCTCAAACATGGGATCCAGGGTAGAACTTTTTACAATCGCAATGCATCCAAGAACCAAATCTTCCCAAACTCGATGTGTATCCAAGCCATTCCCAAAAGGACAAATCGAAAAGGCGTAATGCCCTTTTGTTTCCCACAGGGTAGACCGTTTCATGAATCCAGAATAGTCAATAAGCCCAGTAGGAAGAAGGCGCTGGAATATCGTAGTGCGGTCTTCTCCAAACTGAAGATATCGCTTGTGACCTGCTCTCATCGTATCTGATAGCTGAAAATCCACAAAAGCGCGTAATTTTCGATCATAGGTAGGCGGAAATTTCTTTAGGAGATTTTTTAAGACTTCCTCCTGCTGTTTAGGAGAGCCCCTTTCCCCCCATCCTCCAGACACCCCTTTATAAGCTATCGTATGAAAGTCCATTCCAATAGGAATATGGCTGACTTTTGAACTATTCCCACAATAATCGTTGTTTTGAGCAAAGACATGAATGATCTTGTCATTTCGCAAAAACTCTTCGATGTTAAAATCATTGCCGCAATCCGAGGGAAAGGATTCATCCCCGTCGTTGATGACCAATACAAAAGGATGTTCTACATAAGGGAGAACGTGTTTATTAAACGCATCGATGAATCGGCACTGAATCCAGATGATGTCGCCTCGTTTGATCGCCTTATACTTATTTTCATCCAAAGCATTATCTGGAGCAAAGTGTGCAAAAAATGCCCGTGGATTTTTTTCCGGACCAATATCGCAAGATGCCGCCATGCCAAGGTTCCAAACATATTCAGTCATTTCCCAAGCATCTACTTTTCCTTCCCTATCCCGCCTTCCTTCCCTGGCTATGAGAAGATTCGAAAAGATCAGCAAAAAACAAATTAAAGATTTTTTAAGTACCGATTTCATAGAGACCCTGTTTTATCAGATTCAGGAGACTAATGATTGCGATTTTTTTTTACACTTGTTTTTTTGTCGGAGGCGTTATTTGACTTGAAAAATTCAATCCTATTTGAATAGATTGGCTGAAAAAATGGGGTTCCTAAAATGAAATCAAAAACAATTGTGCCTTGGCTTACATTTCTTATCATAGGCTTGTTCGCAAACCTATCTGCAGACATTGCAATCGCACCCAAAAAAGCTCTTATTTTTGGAATTACCGGCCAAGATGGCGCCTATCTTGCAGAACTACTATTGGACAAAAATTATGAAGTGCATGGAGTCAAAAGGCGTTCTTCTACTAGAAATACAGAACGTTTGGAGCAGATATGTGAAAAGGCAGAAAAAGAAAATAAGCGCTTTTTTCTTCATTATGGAGACCTTTGCGACAATATAAACATCAGCAATTTGATCCAAACGATCAAACCTGATGAAGTGTATAACCTGGCAGCGCAAAGTCATGTGAAGGTCTCTTTTGAAATGCCTTTATATACCGTCGATGTCGATGGGATGGGCGCTTTGCGCATATTGGAAGCGATCAGACAGATCGGCCATGAAAAACAAATGAAGTATTATCAAGCATCAAGCAGTGAAATGTTCGGGAAAGTGCAAGAGACCCCTCAAACAGAAATGACCAACTTTCATCCCAGATCTCCTTATGGTGTCGCGAAAGTGCTGGCCTACTGGATCACTGTAAATTATAGAGAAGCTTATGGGGTCTTTGCTTGCAATGGAATCCTTTTCAATCATGAATCCCCTTTAAGAGAGGAAACGTTCGTCACTCGAAAAATCGCTCTCGCTGCATGCCGATACAAATGTGGTTATAACCAAGTGTTACAGCTAGGCAACCTCGACGCCAAAAGAGACTGGGGTTATGCCAAAGATTACGTTGAAGCCATATGGCTGATGCTCCAACAAGATAAGCCTGAGGATTATGTAATCGCAACAGGGGAAACTCATTCCGTGCGAGAATTCGTAGAGTTGGCCTATAAAGAATTAGGCATCGATATTGAATGGAAAGGCGAAGGGATCAATGAACAGGGAATCGATAAAAAAACAGGACGGACCATAGTGAAAGTCAATCCGGAGTTTTACCGGCCTGCAGAAGTGGACTTTCTCTTAGGAAATGCTGAAAAAGCAAGGCAAAATCTTAAATGGGAACCAAAAACACATTTTAGAGACTTATTGAAAATCATGATCGAATCTGACCTTAAAAAAACTGAAGACGAATCTAGAAGGGAAATATGAAAAAACTGATTGCTTATATCCTTTTTTTATTTTTGTGTTTTCGAGCTGACGCGAAAATCTACAACTTTACAAATGACCCGGTTGACGTGGTCATTCCTTGCACAGACAAAGACTTGGACACCTTAAACTTATGTATAGAAGGCATCCGCAACAACTGCAGCCAAGTCAGACGGATTATCGTCATCTCAGATCGTCCCCTGACCGATAAAGCTGAATGGTTCGATGAGAAGCAATTTCCTTTCGACAAAACAAGTGTAGCCTATTATTTACTAGGCTGCAATGAACAGAAAGCCAATGAATATCTTTCTGCTCCTAAACCCAGAGTTGGCTGGTATATTCAGCAATTGTATAAGTTATACGCCAGTTATGTCATACCTGGCATTTCAACGAATGTCCTCCACCTCGATTCTGATACCATCTTTTTAAATCCTGTTAGTTTTGTCGATCCGTCCGGCGGAGGACTGTACAACCCCGGTACCGAATACCATATCCCCTACTTTGATCATATTAATAAGGTGCTCCCGGGCCTTACGAGAACATACCGAGAATACTCAGGTATATCTCACCACATGCTTCTGCAAAAAGACGCCTTGGATGAGCTATTCCAATTAGTAGAATCCCACCATAATCTGGATCTTTGGAAAGTTTACTGTTTGTGCGTGGATCAAAAAGATCTTTTCCTTTCAGGGGCCGCGAGCGATGAGTTGTATTTCAATTTTGTGTTTCCCAGAACAAATCAAGTGAAACTGAGATTTTTAAAATGGGAGAACATCTCATCTTTGAGAAATATTTTTAGATACCAAAGGGCGGGATATCATTACGTTTCATGCCATTCATACTCAAGAAGCTGAAAAATAATGAGGAACAATGACAATTCTTAGTAAAGCAAGAAAATTTTTTATTTTTTTTACTATTTATTTAGCTTCTTATAGATGCTTTTTGTTTTCGGTAGAATTTGATGATTTAACCTATGATTTTCTTTTATCAAACCCATATACCGATCATGTGCAGCATTTCCAGAAGCTCTTTCAGCAAACAAAAATTACATCATTTCTTGAATTTGGAATCGGCTATGGAACTAAATATTTTTTGGATCATTGTCAGAAAGTAACTTCCTGCGAAATTATTTTCCAAAATCAAACATCTTTATGGTTTTACCACTCGGTAGATCTATTTCAGAGATGCTCCAATTGGAAACCTATTTTAATGCATGGCGGTACAGCCTTGCAAAACGCGAACGAGTTTTGTATTCATAACCACAAAGATCCAGCCCTTTACGAACCAGCTTATTTGCTCGATCTTAAAAGTATTTGCAACGAGTTATTTAAAGATAACCAATTTGATGTCGCCTTCGTCGATCCCGGTTTTCACATGAGAGGCGATCTTGTAAATGAACTTTTTGATCGAGTACCGATTATCGTGGCTCATGATACAAATTACGTTCCTGAACTTTACGGATGGAATAAAATTCAGATGCCTTCTAACTACAAAAAGGTTGTCTTTACAGAAGGCCAAGGAATTACATTCTGGATACAAAACAACAGACCAGAATTAATTGCGGAACTTAGCAAAAGAAATTAAATTGGTTTTTGAATCACACTCGGTATGGTCATAAAGAATAAAAGAAGGGAAGTCTTTTTTTGTTATTTATATGCAAGTTGTTAATGCGCATTTGTTTTCCGTTGTATGATATGAACGGGACCCGCCTCCCTTCTAAATCGATCTTCCAATCAATGGTAAAATGAGAAGGATTATAGATACAGAAAGCAGAAATTACCCCTGGCTCTGAGGCTGCATGCCAGTAAGGATCCCACCCGCCCAAATAAATTCCAAAAGCTGCTGCATCAAAAACGGAAGCAAAATCATCAATATAGTTAGAATAGAATAAAAATTCATTCGACTTTTGCGAAAGTTCTAGCTTGTGGTCCTCAATGTATTCAGATGTAAGTACCGGCAAATAATCAATAAAGACCTTAAGATAATTATTTTTGAATTGAGCAATCGTTAACATATCATTCATTTCAGAGTTAACGTAATCAGGAAATGAATTTATCAAATGACCTAGAGGCACGGAATTTGCGATATAAAGAAAGCCTGCAACACACCGTGAATCTGTTTCAAAAGTTGCCCCTATCATGCCATTATAGTGCTTTCTGAAAACCGGAAGCAGTTCAGATAAATCAACATATAGCATGACGTCATTTTCTAAATGAAATACATCTGAAAGGTTGTACATTCTGACAAAATCATCGAGGTAAAAAAAACGTTCCGTTGTATATACCCAATACAGTTTGGTATAGTCAGTTCCAATAATTTCATGAGAAACGCTATTCTGAAATTTCAAATGTCTTTCCGATAGGATCAAAGATTCACATGAAATAGGAATGACAGAATAACTATTCAATATAGAGGATCCTTTCATGATCGCCTGCTCATTTGCTATTAAGTAAATTGAGCATTCCTTATTAAACAGTCGTGCTTGAGCAATTGAAAATTCCAAATGATGTGGAAAAGATGGACCGATATGAACAAAAGTAATCGAGAATGCGTTCAAAGAAGCTTGAAAGCTCGCAAAAAAAAGTAAAATAAAATATAAAAAATAAAATTTCATTTATTAACTTTGTCGAAAATCTCTTCCCAACTATTTTTTGGATCTATGAATTTTTCTTACTTTTTTATATTTATAAAACATTTTTGCACTAGTATTCTGAAAATTTAATCCAACTTCTTCTAAAGGAACTGCAAGAGGCGGCGTAGAATAAGTGTCATATTGGATTAATAATGGATTCGTAGCCCGCGTTATCCAAATATATTGCTGATCATAGGGTTGATTTAATCCCATATAATTCCATGAGTCGAGCCATAAAGTCATGGGATCGTTCTTGATTTCTGAAAACAAATGATAGTAATCGTTTCTTACCAAGATTAAATTTACGACGAGAAAACAAACAGGTTCATATCCTTTATTTTTAGCTATATCTATTATAATAGACAATGGTTGGCCTAGGTTTTGCTGAGCAACTTCATCGGGAACTCTTGTTTGAAATGATGGATGCCAATATCCACTCGATTCAATGCATATCACCTTAGGCTTGCAATCCAAACTTTCTAAAATTAAATAATCTCCACCATCGATATCAATAGAAAGTACATCGATCTCTTGATCTGGAAAATTTTGTTGAGTGATCACATCCAACATCTTCCCCCTGTTGTCGGAGGGATTAGATGTAACAAACTCCTGGATACACTTGACATTGGGAAGCTGATCGCATGTCGATTGAAGTTGAGGTATATAGGCCTCATCGCATTCGATAAATGCCCCACTCCAACCTCTCTCAACTAGAAATCTTGTATTAGAGAATAAAACTCCATCGCATGCTCCAAATTCAACAAAGAAACCATGATGAATTTTCATGCGATTTAAAATTTCTTCTAGAACTCCTTCTTCCCCATTTTGGGAATGCAATTTCCAGTGTTTATGCAATAAACTAAATTCCTGGTAGGAATCCGTTGCAAAACTAAAATCCATGATACCGATGCAGCTCGCAATAAAAAACAAGACTAGTTTCATTGCTTTACCTTAGAAGCCAACTCCATTATGAAAATCTACTAGCTTTTTCTCTTAAAAACAGCATAACCATTTCTCAGTTGATGGTTCTGTTCAATGAGTTCATAGCCAGGGTCGCTAAGCAGCTGTTTGTAATTAGCATAATTTTTAAAGGCATTGATATCATCGAGAAGGATGAATTTTGCTCCATAGACAAATTGAAACTCCGCCATGCCAGTGAACTCTGAACCATCAATCAGGACCATGTCAAAATCTGTTATATGATTCTCTGTTTTGATAAGCTCAATTCCTGTTTGCGCTACTCCCGCTGTTTTAACATAATCGATATCTTGTCTAAGCCAGCCTAATACCCGGTCCAAAGTATAAAGACGAAGAGTTGAAGAGACATTGTTATAGAATGAAGCCACTTCGCTTTCACTGGGAAAGACTTCGAGAGGAACTGATGAAACATTATAGCATTTCACCTGAGGATCATTTTCATAGTGTCGCGCCAAAGCAGCAAAACGTGGCCTCGACAACTCCATGCAGAATAAAGTAGGATGATTGGGATTTACGCGTATGCCCAAAACAAATGCTTCCGTGCTACCTTCCCCACTTGAAGAACCTATCTCTAAAATGGTATTCACTGTTTCAGAGCTAGCTAATCGATAAATCGACCGGTAGAAAGCATCATTTTTAATTTCTCCAGGTATGATTCGATCTAACTCTGATTCTGCACATAGAGATAAACTGCTCGCCAAGAAAATAGCGCTTAGAAATTTTGTTTTTGTAAACATTAAGATCCTCCAGCTGGTTTCATTATTTCAAATCGGCTCTCTTAAAAAGATAATCATTATGTGTTCCATCGTAATCCGGATTGACCGCCCGATTAAAGTTTGTCACATTTTCCACGAGGTCGTACCCTTTGCTTTCGAGGAAAGCGATGATATCGTTGTATTGATCTGTATAAATTTCTATGAGCATGTAATCGAAAACTGTTCTATTGAAGTCAATCCCCTTTAAAATATTCAGCTCATATCCCTCAGTGTCTAAACTGAAAAAGTTAATGTGCTGAAGACATGCTTCATCAAGGATCGACTGCAGACTTCGAACAAATACTCTGATGTTTGCAGAATTATTGAGCCTTTTTCCACCCACACTTGACATAGGGGTTCCATTGAAATCCCCATAAACATAGGTGTTGTCTTCTTGAAAAGAACCGAGAGCACATTGATAACATCGGGAATTAGGCCGATTGCTAGAAAGAATTGGAAACAGAACTTCAGAGGGTTCGATCAATATTCCAGTCCATCCATAAAGTTCTTCCAAAAGCATCGTATTTGATTGAGTGATCCCATCATAAGCTCCTACTTCGATGAACACACCATTTCTATAATTCATCTTTTTTATTAATTTCTGATCCAAGTAGATTCCGGAAGAATCTGTACCGGAATAACCAATTTGATCAGCTAAGATCAATGACGGATAGATTCTTAATATGGTAGATATCAATATTTTATAGAATTGGCTTCGAATCATGGTTTCTTCCTTGCAGTTACGATTAAATTCTTCTGCAACATTTTTTAGAGTTTATTTAAATCTGACCAATTCGTAGCCAGGCATGTCTTCTTTGCAAATTGCAAAGTAATTGGAAAGATCGAAATTTTCCAGAGAGCCCTTCCATACAGCAATGTGAATGAGCCCTGAAGGAATGATTCTAAATACAACATAATGATTATCTGTCAAAAACCTAATGACTTGTTTTAAACTCGTCTTGGCATCGATATAACATCCGCCATACTCAAATTGAACGGCACGTATTTGATGATTCTTTAATAAGTTCTTTGCACCCTGTAAAATTCTCCATTCTGCTCCTTCTGTATCGATCTTGATAAAATCGATTTTCGAAATTTCATTTCCAGCACAAAAATCATCCAAAGTCTCTTGCTGAACTAAAATAAGCTGCGGTTCGGCAAGTTCGCCACGCAATACTTCGCGATAATAAAAGCCGCTAAGGGCGTCCGCCTCAAGATAGTAATGAAATGCTGCTTCTCCTTTCTGGTCGGACAGAGCATAATTGAATATTCGAATGTTGTTTTGCGATTGCATGAGAGTTCTAAATCTCTCAAAAACGGAAGGTACAGGTTCGAAAGCCATGATTTGTACACTTGGCTCCGTCTTTAAAGCATACTGGCTCCATTCTCCGCAATTTCCTCCTATATCAAATACTAAATTGCCAGGTTTTAAAAATCTCTTCATAAGAGTCAGCTCTCCATCTGTATCGATATACCAATCACCGTAGCCTAGCTTGTCTGTTTTAGGAGATTGTGAGTAAATTGCGAATGAGCATAAAGAGAACGACTTAAAGAGACATAAAACCCATAAGAAACATCTGGAACAGCGTCGAATAATAGCAAACATATCCACTCTATTTTTCAAAATTAAAAAGCTCTTTTACAGAAAGCACTAGTGATAAATTTTTCACAAGCAAATATTTAAGTATGCGAGAAAAAAAATAATTGCTTACTTTTACAAGAAACTCATAATGAAGAAAAACACACTTGGTTGCTATAAAGGGAAATTCAATGCAAAAATATCTTAAAATCTTTCCGTTTGTATGGATTTTTCTTCTTCACATTTGTATCCCTATAGATATGAGTGCAAATCACAATCCATCTTGTGCTGTTACCTATGAATTTAGCGGTGGACGACTTGGCGATAACATCATTACCTACATGCATGCCAAATGGATCTCTTTCCAATATGGAATGCCTCTGCTCTATAAACCCTTTAAATATTCTGACCACTTTATTTTGGACCAAGAAGAGCCGCGATACAACCCCAATGACGCGTCAAGATATAGAAGAGTAGTGCGTCTTGGAAGAGGCGCTACAGTTACGAATAATAATGATGCCACCCTTTACATCGTCCCCTATTTTCCAGAATCTGATTCCGAACGCAGATTTTTTAAGGATGGCGATGGCAACCAATTCCCCCATTTCTTCGTGGATTGGAAAAACCCGGACTTTCGACAAGTCATTCTTCACGTGCTTCAACCCAAACAAACTGTTGCTTTGTGCGAAGTGCCGAAAGATAAAATTACCGTTGCTGTACATGTAAGAAAAGGAGGTGGATACGATACGGACGATTACATGTTCATACAGCCTTTAAAGATCCCACCAGAATCGTTTTATTTGGAACAACTCCAAAATCTATGCAACATGTTTCCCGAACAAAATATGCACATCCATCTTTTTACAGATGATCGTAATCCTGAGGCGATTGCAAACCGCTTCAAGACATTTTTAAACCAAGATAGAATAGTCTTTTCTTATAGAAATAGCGGAAATTTTCATGATAGTAATGTATTGGAAGATCTCTTTTCAATGCTGCAGTTCGACTGCCTGATCCGACCCGAATCGAGCTTTTCAATCATTCCTTCCCTTTTGAAAGATTATGACCTCCTAATACATCCGGATAACTTTGTTAAGATAAACAATTATCCCTACATCGACCGAGTTAAAATTTCAGGCAAATTCATTCCCTAAAAGCTCTTTACACATATTTAAATAATATTTACACTCCCCTCTTTTCAAAAATTCTTATTTGAGGCGAACATGCACGTTTCTGGATCCAATCATTCCACTTTTGATGTTTACTCTTCTATTTCATTCATTTCTAAAATGGCTGCTTTGGGAATTGTTTTAGGGGGAACTGCTGCTCTTGTAAAGCATGTCTATACTAGAAATTCGAACAGCGCAGTGAAAAGTATATTGGAATCTCGCGGAAAAACAATGCCTGAAAGTGATGAAGTGACTGCATGTTTTAAATGCGGTACGTTCGAAGCATATACTTCTCATGATGCGAAATGGAAAGTTAGGGCAAACAAAATGATCTTGTCATTTTCAGCTTCAAATCTAGAATGTCACATAAAAGACAGCGGTATTTTTAAACTAACCTTCGAAAAGGGCAAACCTATTTTGACTCGCGCAGGCAATCACTGTACTATCAAATCTAAAAAAGAGGCAACAACATGACATCGATACGTACTATATGGACTTTATCTTTAATTCTGATTCCTTTGATAGCATCGGCAAATATCGGACCACAAGGGTTCTATGCACATCCGAACAAGTATTTTGTAGAAACTGGATCATTCGGTGGAGAAGGGATTCAAAAAGCCTTAGATGCCGGTTTTTCCGAAGTTCATTCTCTTGATATAGAACCTGCTTTCATCAGAGATTGTAAAAGAAGATTTAAAAACCGTAATAATGTGCATCTTTGGTTGAGAGACTCGGGGTTTCAACTTTGGGAAGTAATCGAACCCATCAATGAACCCATTACTTTTTGGTTAGATGGGCATAGAGGAACACCAGATCCTCGTGGAGGGAAAAACACTCCCCTAATGGAAGAGTTAGAACAAATAAAGAAACATCCAATTAAAACACACACGATCATGATCGACGATTTGCATTGCTGCAATACAATTCTTTTTGATTTTCTCAGTCGAGAAGACATAGTTAACAAGGTTTTAGAAATAAATCCAAATTATACAATTACTTTCGAACCGGGTGGCAATGAAGGAGAATACCCTATAAATGTTCTTGTAGCTTTTGTTCAATAGCAATACAACGTATGCGATTTTCGATAATCAAAAAAGTCAGTCTACAAATTTTCTTAGGAATATCTATTTTCGGCATGACTTTCTTGCATAGCCGCAACCAGGGAGGTGTCACTTATACATTTAGTGGAGGAAGATTTGGTGATAATCTTCTTGCTTACTTACATGCGAAGTGGATTTCTTATCAGGAAAAAATTCCTCTTTTATATAAGCCGTTTGGGTATTCATCTTATTTAGTTTTGGATGAAAAAGAAATGACTTACGAATCATCGAGACATTTTTTTACTCATACAATCGAATATTCTCAGTCTCTAAGGCTAGGCATTGAACGAATAAAAACAAGAAACTTTCTTTATTCAGTGCCTTACTTTCCGGAAGATAAAGAAGAACAGCTAACTTATAGCTTTTTTCATTTCGATGTGGACTGGAAGAATACGGAATTTAGAACTATTGTGAAGGAATTACTCGCTCCAAAGCGGCCATTGGCAACAATTGAAGTGCCACAAAATTGCATCAGTATTGCATTGCACGTTCGCGAGGGAGGAGGATTCGATACGGACCATACTCGATATTATGCACCAAAAAAACTTCCTCCTTTGCATTTCTACATTGATGGACTGTTAAAGATGTTGGAATATTTTAAAGGAAAGTCCATCTATTGCCATGTTTTTACTGATGCCGTTAATCCCGAATCCATTATTGAAAACATTAGAGCTGGAATTAAAAATAATCATTCCATTGTTTTTGCATACCGGAAAGAAAATAATCATCATGATTCTAATATTCTTGAAGATTTCTTTTCCTTTTTCAAATTTGATGCAATGATCCGCCCTCAATCTAATTTCAGCATCATTCCCTCTTTGCTTAAGGATTACGCTATTTTAATCCACCCAAAAACAGCGATCATCAAATACGGATCTCCATTTATCGATCAGTTAGAAATTGTCATTCAAGATGAGCTTTATCAGAAATTGATGAATGATTGCTCTTCTAATTTCAACTAAGCCTCTAAGACGCAAATTCATGCAATTGTTTAGAATGAATGTGTAAATTATTGATCCTGTACTTGATTCCATTATACACAGCGTAAGGAACTTTCCTTCCTTGGCTATCTCGTATCCATTCATAAGAAAGCAGAGAGGGATTAAACACACAGCTTTCATTGATAAAACCAGGTGTTGAATTACCATTGCTAGGATCGATCCCTCCTAGGTATTGCCCGATGGCCGCTGCGTCGAAAATCGAATGGAATAAATGAATATTCTGACAATATTTAGCTTTGTTTTGAGCCTTGTGTCCCGTGGGACTGATGAGAGCATGCTGCTGCACATATTCTTCATGAACGATGGGCAAGTGATCGATGGCATTGTAACCATTCTCTTTTTTAAACAAGGCTATCAATTCCATATCGTTCAATTTCTTCGAAGCATGGTTAGCGAAAGAGTTGGCAAGTCGTTTCATCCTTTGCGGATTGGGAATGAAGATGAATCCGGCAATGCATCTCTTGTCATTGTCGAATGTTGCCGCAATACCTTTATATTGAGTCTGAAAAATGGGGAGCAGCTCCTCCAGATTTGCGTAAAGCATATTGTCGTACTCCATATGAAATACATTTTTTAGTCCATATTGAGTCATTAAATCATTTAGATACAAAAATCGTTCACTTGTACACCGCCAAAAACCTTCTCTCCAATGATTGTCCAGGGTGCTTCTTTGAATAAAACGAGCATGTTCAGTCGTCCTTGCAAGAGATTCATAATCGATCGTAGTGATATTCGCATTTAATGCATCATGTGACAAAGAGCGTATCGCTGATTTGCTGGAAAGCAAAATAATTGGACATTCTGGATTAAAAGATCTTGCTTGCCGCAAAGCGATTTCTGCATATTGAGGCAGCTTATTCCCAATATGAATGAAGACGATGTTATAGTCTGCTGCATTTAGAAAAACTTGCAAGAAACCTGTAATGATAAAAGCAAAAAAAATAGCGCATTTTTTATACATGCAACACCTAAATCAATTGTCTATTGTTTTTTTAAAAAGCGAATGTTTGCTAAGATCCATAACATAAAAAAATTTTAACAAAACGCTGGGGTATTGTGCACTCATTCTTTTTCACTTTAGTGTTTATATCTTTATCTTTGAGCATATATGGCACCGTGATTGCTCGCTTTCGCGGACAATTCGGCAACCAACTTTTCCAAGCAGCTGCAGCCATTGCTCTAGCTAAGGAAAATCGATGCGACGTTTATTTTCCCGATTTCGATAATTTAAACGCACCTCACTTACAGGAAATGAATTTAGAAAAAAATTATCGAATTTTATTTCATCGAATACACAATACAGTTTTCAGACCTTATCCGAGTGTCGTCTATAGAGAGCCGGATTTTAATTATCATCCAATTCCTTATTATCGCAATATTGAAATTGTGGGTTTTTTTCTATCGGAAAAATTCTTCAAGAAATACAAGGACGTGATCTTAGAATTATATTCTGCTCCAAGAGAAGTCGAGGATCATCTGCAGATGCATTTTGCTTCACTCCTCGACCATCCCAAGACAGTCGGAGTCCATGTGCGCACAGGCTATCCAGACTATAAAAAATCGGGTTTTAGCCCTCAATTTTATCAGGTCTACCTTCCACCCGATGCAGAGTATTTCAAAAAGGCAATCCATATGTTCGAATCCGACTGTTTATTTGTCGTATTCTCAGATCATATTGGATGGTGTAAGGAACAATTTAAAGGGATCGATCGAAACCTGATTTTCATTGAAGGACAGGATTACATTCATGATTTTTATTTATTGACAAAATGTAAACATGCCATCATTGCAAATTCCAGTTTTTCATGGTGGGCTGCTTATCTTAACAGAAATCCAGATAAAAAAATTATCTGTCGACGGCCTTTTATTGCACCCTATGATCCCTTGAGTCATCCTAAGGATATCATTTGTGAAGATTGGTATCCCATTGACATGCATCAAGTACCTGGTATGCCAATTTTCCCATAATAATGTATCAGGTTTTTTGCGTTGTAAAAATTTTGAATAAATTCTAAAGTTTGCATTTTTTTTTAGCGAGGCAAACGTAACCATGAAGCGATTATTGATCATTTTATGCTTTATAGTTCAAATGACGGCGTATGCTTTTGACAAAGTTCAATATACATTCGACCCTGCACCTATCGATGTAATCATTCCTTGTACTGATAAGGATATTCCTACCTTAGATCTTTGCATCGATGGAATTCGCAAGAACGGAAGAGGAATCCGCCGTGTGATTGTGGTCTCTGCAAAACGACTCACGGAAAAAGCAGAATGGTTTAATGAAAGAAATTATCCTTTTACTCCTTTTGATCTCGCTTTAGAAATCTTTAGAAATCATGCCAATGCCGCATCCAGCGCTCATGCATATGTATCGTCCAAAAAAACCCGGGTTGGATGGATCTATCAACAGTTTTTAAAATTCTATGCGCCTTTTGTAATCCCTGATCTTTCATCAAACATTCTCATTTTGGATGCAGATACCATTTTTCTCAATCCTGTTTCATTTTTAGGAGATCAAGGACAGGGCCTCTATAATCCCGGCACCGAACATCATTTCCCTTACTTTGAACTGATGGGCCGTTTAATTCCCGGACTGAAAAAAGTATTTCCGAAATTATCCGGAATTTCCCATCACATGCTGTTTCAAAAAACTGTGCTAAAAGATCTGTTATATACAATTGAATCTATCCATCAAATTGATGCCTGGAAAGCAATCTGTCGATGCATCGATCACCGCTTTCTTTATGAAGCTGCTTTATCAGAATATGAAATCTACTTTAACTTTGTATTTACTCGTAGCGATCAAATGAAAGTCAGATATCTTAAATGGACAAATATTCAAAAAATTGAAGACATTCGCAAATACAAGAAACGAGGGTACCACTATGTTTCTTGTCATTCTTATGCACGTAAACCTACATCAACAGGAAAGGCTCATGAGACACTTAAAAAAACTGATTAATTTATTTTGTTTAACCACGATAGCTGTTGTGGCCTCGAGTGCTCTTGCCCAAAACCGCGGTTCAAGTGCACCTTATATTTCTGGAGATACGTTTCGTTCTTATGCGGATTTTATCTTCGATGAAACAAATATTCCTTTTTTTCCCGAGAGAGTTAGACCGGGTAATACCATTTTCGTAAAAACAGATTATCTTAAATATTTTTTCCGAAGAATGCGCCCCCTCATTAATTGCCCTTACATCCTGATCACGCATAATAGCGATTTGCCTGCTCCAGGAAACTACACGCAGCTTTTAGAGGATAAAAACTTGATCGCCTGGTTTGGACAAAATGTCGAACACTACTCTCATCCAAAACTCCACCCTATACCTATTGGAATTGCAAACAAATATTGGGGCCATGGGAATACCGACCTCTTAGATATTGCTAGAAGCCACGCAAATCAATTGTATCGCAGCAACTTGCTATTTTTGAATTTTTCGGTCGGAACCCATCCTGAACGGACTAATGTATATCACCAATTCATCAATCAACCTTTTTGCCTTTATAAAACGAATCAAAATTATCGAGAGTATTTGGACAGTACGGCTTCGTGCAAATTTGTTTTAAGTCCTAGAGGCAATGGGATTGATTGTCATAGAACCTGGGAAGCTTTATATCTCGGCGCCATTCCTGTTGTTAAAACCTCCTTTCTCGATCCATTATATGAAAATCTTCCTGTCGTCATTGTAAAAGATTGGGCAGAAGTAACAGAAGAATTTCTCAATAAAAAATACGCTGAGATGCAAAATCTGACTTATCAGACAGAAAAAATATACGCAGACTATTGGTTCAAATTAATCGACAGCTATAAAAACCAGTAGCTTTTGTCTCAAATGCATCAGGCTAGTTTAAAACTAGCCTGATGCCTTTTTCATAGTCCCAATCGTTCACTAAAGTAAACAATCGTGGGCTTAAGGCCTTCATCAAGGGAGACTTTCGGACCCCATTTTAAAACTTGATTGGCTAGAGTCAAATCAGGACGTCTTTGTTTAGGATCGTCTAGGGGTAAAGGCTTGAACACGACCTGAGAGTTTGAGTTGGTGAGGCTGATGACTTTTGAAGCGAGTTCCAACATGGTGAATTCTCCGGGATTGCCTATGTTTACAGGTCCCGTAAATTCTTCTGTCGTATTCATCAGGGCACGGATCGCATCAATGAGATCGCTCACATAACAGAAGGAGCGTGTCTGCTCTCCGTTTCCATACATGGTAATAGGATCATTTTTTAAAGCCTGGACGATAAAATTCGAGACGACGCGCCCATCATCCGGGCTCATACGAGGACCGTAGGTATTGAATATCCGTCCCACCTTAATTTTTGTACCATAAGCGCGATGGTAATCGAAAAATAATGTCTCTGCGCTTCGTTTTCCTTCATCATAACAAGAACGGATTCCGATTGGATTGACATTCCCCCAATACGATTCCTTTTGAGGATGCATTGTAGGGTCTCCATAGACTTCACTTGTAGAGGCTTGAAAGACTTTCGCGTTCCATTTTTTTGCGAGTTCCAATACAAAAAGCGCGCCGAAAAAATTCGTTTTTATCGTCTGGATAGGATCTTTCTGGTAATGCGGCGGGGAAGCAGCGCAGGCGAGGTTGTAAATTTCATCCAAGGGCTTATCGAGATCGAGCGGCTTTGTAATATCATGCTGAATAAAAGTAAAAAGAGGATTTGTTAATAAATGTTCGATATTTGCTCGACTTCCGGTGGACAAATCATCTAAACAGATGACTTCGTAACCTTCCTCAAGAAGATGGTCGCATAGGTTAGATCCGAGAAAGCCCGCCCCACCCGTCACCAGGCTGCATTTTTGCCCTTCTATGGCCTGTAAGAAATTTAACTGCATGAACAAGCATGCTAAAACCAAAATGATATTACTCCATTTTTTCCACATGCGAACGTCCGACGTTTTCATATTTAAATCCAAGGTTTTTTAAGGTTTCGGTTGAGATCAAATTACGTCCATCTACAAAAAGAGGTCTTTTCATGGAATCACGAAGTTTCACCAGATCGATATTTTCGAATTCTTTCCATCCTGTGAGAAGCATGATCGCATCGCTCTCTTCTGCAGCATCGTAAGAAGAATCGCAATATTCGATTTGGGGATAGATTTTTTTAACATGTTGCATCGCTATAGGATCGTATGCTTTTACATAAGCGCCATTTTTTAACAATTCTTCTATGATCTTAAGAGAAGGTGAACAGCGCACATCGTCTGTATTTTCCTTAAATGACAATCCCAATATTGCAATCGTCTTATTTTCAACCTCGGAATCTAACAATTTGTATAGTTTTTGTAGAATGATCTGCGGTTGTAATTTATTTGCTTCAATAGCCGCTTGAACGATCTTCAAATCTACACCTAACTTCTGAGCATCATGTACCAATGCAATTGTGTCTTTTGGCAGGCAATACCCTCCGTATCCTGGACCGGGATTTAAACACTTTGATCCAATGCGACTATCGAGGGCAAGTCCACTTTTAACTTCAAACACATCGGCTCCGACCTGATCGCATAAATTGGCAATTTCATTGATGAATGCAATTTTTACGGCTAGAAAGGAATTCGCCGCATATTTGATCATTTCTGCAGATTCAATGCTAGTGAAAAGAAAGGGAACCTTTTTGGAATAAAGAGGCCAAAGAATTTCAACCAAAATTTGATTCGCTCTTTTAGATTCAGAACCAATCACCACACGTTCGGGATCACAAAAATCTTGTACCGAAGTGCCCTCGCGTAAAAATTCGGGGGTATAAGCTAGATCAAAATCAAACTGATCGTCGCAATTCTGCCGAATTAGATCCGCAAATTTTTTCACCGAACCAATAGGAACGGTACTCTTAACAAAAATGACTTTTTGACCATTGATATTTTTTCCGATTGTTTTAGCGACGGCATGAAATGCGCCTAAATTGGCTTCTCCATTTTCATTTGAAGGCGTTCCAACGGCGATAAAAATAATCTCATTTTTTCTAATGGATTGTTTGACATCGCTGCTAAAAAGCAATCGATTCTCCTGCACATTTTTATCGACGAGTTCTTTCAGACCGATCTCAAAAATGGGAATATGGCCCTGATTGAGAAGATCGATCTTATCTTGATCGATATCGCAACAAATCACATGGTTTCCGAATTCTGCAAGACAGGCTCCTAAAGTGAGCCCGACATAACCTGTGCCAATGACTGTGATCCCATGAGTTTTTCGATCGAGGAAACTCTCGTCGTGTTCTATCGAGAAAAGTTCGCCAGCTTGTAATAAAAGAATCAAAAAAAGTATTGATATTGATTTCATAAAAACTCTCAAATTATTTTTTTGGGAAAGATAGATAAGGAATTCTTTTTTTGCAAAAAATAATTTGCAATTTGATGATTCCCAAGACAGTTTAGAGGAATTCAAAACTGTCTTGGGAAACTTTGTATTACAGAACTTCCGCTGCGATGGCTGCAAGTTCCGAGCGTTCGGTGCGCTCTAAAAAGACATGTCCGTAAATAGGATATTGTTTGAACTTACTGACGATGAAGGTAAGTCCGTTTGAATCTTTATCGAGATAGGGATTGTCTATCTGGGTCGGGTCGCCTGTGAGAATGACCTTTGTCCCCTGTCCAGCACGAGAGACGATCGTTTTGACTTCGTGAGGGGTCAAATTCTGCGCCTCGTCGATGATCATGAACATTTTTGGCAAGGAGCGTCCACGAATGTATGTCACCGCTTCCATTTCGATTTTTTTGCTTTCAACGATCCACTTTTGCGTCTCTACGCCATTGCCTTGGCCGCTGGATGATTGGCATAGGAATTCAAGGTTGTCATAGATGGGCTGCATCCAATGATACAGCTTTTCTTCTTTTGTTCCGGGCAAATAGCCTATGTCCTTTCCAAGCGGGATGATGGGCCTGCTGACCAGGATCCGTGTGTAGAGGTTTTCGTCAAACACTTTGCGAAGCCCTGCAGCCAATGCGAGTAGCGTCTTGCCAGTTCCAGCCTGCCCGACCAATGTGACAAGCTTGACATCATCGCGCAACAGTAGATCCAATGCACATTTTTGTTCCAGGTTGAGCGGAAGGATACCCCAGATATCCCTCGATAACTTCATGAGAGGTTCAAGGCGTCCTGATACGCGGTTGTATTTGCAGATAGCGGAAGATTGTTCTGTGGAGGTCAGAAGGCAATATTCATTTGGATTGAAGTCTTTGACGTCCATTTCCAGAAAGCCGTCTTTGTAGAACAAATCGATCTCTCGTTTAGAAACGTCAATTTTTCGATACCCGCGATAGATTTCATCGTACGCGGCTTTGAGGTTTTCATAATCTTCTGCTTCGAGTCCGATCGCCTCCGCCTTCACTCTCAATACGAAGTCTTTAGAGACCACCACGACCCGTTCGTTCGTCTCTCTAATTTGATAAGCTGCTAACAGAATTCGATTATTTTGACGGTCGAGAGGTAAAGGGAATGCTCTTTTGTCCTGTGATTTCACTTCGAGGTGGACACGGACCGTGATCCCGTTTTCGATTTTGACCCCGCTATGTAGATCCCCGGTTTTCTTTTGTTTCAAAGAGTCAATATACCTCATTACTTGTCTGGCATTTTTTCCAAGTTCGTCTGACAACCGCTTCATCCCGTCTAGTTCTTCCAATACAGCGAGAGGAATGACGACATCGTTGTTATTGAATTTAACAATTGCATCTGGATCGTGCAGCAGAACGTTCGTGTCTATGACAAATGTTTTTCGGGCCACGATTTTACTCTCCTCTGATTCGCTTTGTACTACTCCCTGAGGTCGAATGATAAAGTTCGACATGTTTGGTGAGTCATCGGCGGGTTTGATTCTTTTGTTGTCGATTTCTGATCTTTGCATAATTCTCCTGGTTTAAAATTGCTTTCAAACGACTGGGAAGATTTCCATTTAATGTTGTAAATTAAAAGGATACAACGACTTAGAACTTAATAGGTTTTGAAACAGTTTTTATGGGAATGGACTTGTGAAAAGAAAGAATGAATTTGAGATATTTGTTCATATGGATTACCTTAATTTGCATAACTAGTTAACTTAAGCATATATTTAAATGATCTCTTCGACAACTTTTTTCTTTAATTTTTTTCATCTTATTTTTACAAAGGTCTAAAAATCAGTTATTTACTTATTAAATCAGCAGATAAACGATTAGAGTGCTAAATCAATTGACATAGGTGAAGCAATCTTTTATAATAATAGTTAAAATTCATTTGGATTATTAACAAGGCAGGTATTCCATGAGAATCAACCACAAGATCCTAAGCATCCCCCCTTATATCTCCACGTCATGGAAAAACATCACTTCTCTTCATTGCGAATATCGAGAAGAAGTACTTGTTCTCGTCGTCGGCCTGAATAATGGGACCAGAATCGAAATCCCTCAACTAGAAGCCTCTGCAATAGAGGCCATTTTTGCCGCCCACTCCAAATTTTTAGAACAGGACCAAACTGGCATTTCTCAAAAAAATCATCCAGTCCCACGTCCTTCTTTCCAAGCTCCAGGAAATGGATCCCCGTCTAATGAACCGTCCTCTTTTCCATCCGGCGTCCCCTTTCTTCAGATTGGCCCTGCCGGCATAGAGAATTTTGGATCGGTCCTGCAGCATAATCCGGAAATGTCCAATGCTCCTGATCTTCCAAAGGAAATGTTGAATAAAATTGCATCTATCTCAAAAGCGGTAGGAATCGACGATCCGAATCTTCTTCCTAAACCTGAACCTCATTGCAATTGTTTCCATTGTCAAATTTCACGCGCGATCCAATTGGCCGATGAAGGGGAACAACCACCGGCTGAAAATGCAGTAGAAGAAGTCGTTTCTGATGAAGATTTGAAGTTTCGTCTATGGGATGTCGCACAGACATCGGACAAACTGTATCTTGTAAGCAATCCTATGGATTCTAAAGAGCATTACAGCGTTTTCTTGGGTGAGCCTATAGGATGCACCTGTGGAGAAAAAAATTGCGAGCATGTCCGCGCTGTATTAAATAGTTAAGCAGTTTACCAAATTTATTAAACAGAAAAGGCCGTAGAAGAAATTCTGCGGCCTTTTCTTTTTGCTTTTATTAAAAAAACCTAAATTCTAGAATGTGGATTTATATAACATGCAAAGGGGTAGGAGGGAATTTATAACATGTCTAGATTTTTGCCGTATGTATGTACCACACTCGCAGCATTATCTCTGAGTTATGCAAGCGCTGATGAAGGTTATCAAGACGATGTAGCCGAGGCTCCCACTTTCGTCAGAGACTCCACGGTTGCATCGAACTTTTCAGATAAACAACCTGCAGCGAAACCTCAAGAAATCGCTATCAAACCTTTCACTGGAAAAGTCAAAGGAAAAAAAGTCCGAATGCGGCTCAATGCAGAATTGGATAGCCGCGTTATCAAGGAACTCAATGCAAATGAATTGCTTTCCGTTGTAGGAGAAAAGGGAGATTTTTGGGCTGTCGATCCTCCTGCAGGAACCAAAGCTTATGTGTTCCGCAGTTTTGTCCTTGATAATGTCGTTGAAGGAAACCGTGTCAATGTACGTATCGAACCCGATCTAGAAGCCCCAGTCATCGGACATCTAAATGCCGGAGACAGGGTTCAAGGGATCGTCTCCTCATTAAATAATAAATGGCTGGAAATCGCTCCTCCAGCGCAAACCCATTTCTACGTCGCTAAAGACTATCTCGATAACGTCGGCGGTCTGGAAGTGAAAAAACAATACGATAAACGCAAAACCTCAGCGGAACAACTTCTGGATGCAGCGAGCCTGTTGAGTAAAACCGAGCTTCGCAAGCCTTTTGATGAAATTGACCTTGAAAGGATCACCCATAGTTATAATAACGTCATCCATGACTATGCTGAATTTCCAGAATACGTCGAAAAAGCAAGAGAATCGCTTGCAAGCCTGCAAGAGTCTTACATCCAGAAAAAAATTGCCTATCTTGAATCAAAAAATATGGCCTCCCTCGAAGGAAAACAAGGATTTGACTCGGATGATGCGCAGAATCAAAAAAGCAGCTTTGCGCTGACTGCTATAGATGCGACAGACAGAATGAAGCTTTGGGAACCTATCGAAGAGTCTTTGTATCTTTCATGGGCACGCATGAATGAAGACCGAACCATGCAGGATTTTTATGAAGAGCAGAAAATAGCCGCGGTGCCTTTGAACGGCATCCTCGAAGCCTACGTATCCCCTGTGAAGAACAAACCGGGAGATTTCATCTTGCGCGACAAGGACCTGCCAGTCGCTTATTTGTACAGCACACAAATAAACTTGCAA
Organism: Rhabdochlamydiaceae bacterium; assembly: GCA_035478995.1. GTDB lineage: Bacteria > Chlamydiota > Chlamydiia > Chlamydiales > Rhabdochlamydiaceae > DATIJE01. Next base: position 56,783 of record DATIJE010000004.1, read on the forward strand.
CATCTTATCGGGAAAAAAATCAGTATTGTTGGAGTTCAAAGACCTAACAATAATTTTGCTTTCCCAGCTTATTTTGTTCTTTCAGTAGAGTGATGTTTTAATCCATTGCCCTGATCTTTCCTGATCAGGGCTTTCTTTTTTAAGCTTCAATTATGGAAATTAGAGAATGGGCCAATCGCATCCTTGCTGCAGATAACATCGAGGAAAAGCTGCTCGATCCAATTGTTCTTACCGATCATCAACCGGGACCTCCCATTTTTTGGAAAGAACCTTCCAGACCGCAGGGTATGGAATTCAAGCGGCATTCCCGCAAGGAAAAGCTGCCTGCTTTCCATGAACACCGCGATCCAGATAAACGCGCCATTTGCATGCATCGTTTTGCCGGCCATGAACTATTAGCAGTCGAAATCATGGCCTACGCTCTACTTGCCTTTCCCGAAGCTCCCAGTCATTTCAGGCGCGGAGTTGCAAACACTTTGCGGGAAGAACAAGGGCACGTTCAGCTTTATATAAAGAGAATGGCTGAAATGGGACTGCGGTTTGGCGATCTCCCTCTCTACCGTCATTTCTGGTCCTATGTTCCATTTTTAACTTCTCCCCTTCGCTATATCAGTGTGATGAGCTTGACTTTTGAAATGGCAAACTTGGACTTTGCTCCTCTTTATGGGAATTCTTTTGCGCGCTGCGGAGATGAAGCATCCGCGGCATTGATGAACACAATCCTGGAAGATGAAATCGCCCACGTCGCTTTTGGATGGAATTGGCTTCGCAAAATGAAGCCCGGAGAACTTTCTGAATGGGAAACCTGGCTAAACAACACGCCAGCGATCATGACGCCTAAACGGGCATGCGGATTCGTGGTCATGGAAGAAAATCGAAAGCGCGCAGGCATCCCTGAAGATTGGATCCACAATCTGCAATCCTGCTAAAAGAACGCAGACTAAAGTCTACGCTACAAAAAAATGCGGTTGCGGGTTATCATCATCCCTTTTTTTGTATATTTATTAGATTATGCCTCTTGCTGTCATTCATTCGCTTGCGTTTCTGGGCGTCGATGCAATTTCGATCGATGTCGAAGTCGATGTAAAAAGCTCCGATAAATTTTCTTTGATCATTGTAGGGCTGCCTGACGCCGCTGTAAAGGAATCGAAAGACCGCGTTTTGACTGCCATCGGCAATTCGGGATTCAAGCTGAACACGTGTCATTGTACTGTCAATCTAGCACCGGGCGATTTAAAAAAAGAAGGCCCATTGTACGATCTTCCCATTGCATTGGGAATCCTTTGCTGCAATGGGGTGATTTCCAACTCTACTTATGAAGATTACCTGTACGCGGGCGAGCTTGGACTGAGCGGACAAATGAGGCCTATGCGCGGCGCACTTTCTGCCGCTCTTTTGGCGCGGAAGCTGGGCAAAAAAGGGGTTCTTCTTCCTGCTGCGAATGCTCGGGAGGCAGCGTCTGTTCCGAACATTTCTGTGATCGGGATCGAAGGACTAAAAGACGCATTGCAGTTTTTGCAAGACCCTTCGTCAATTGCCCCAAGTGTTTATCATCATCGATCTGATTCTGCTGTGTGCACATCTTCTTTAGATTTTGCCAATATTAAAGGCCAGCTGCATGCTAAACGGGCATTGGAGATCGCGGCAAGTGGAGGACACAATGTATTGTTTTTCGGACCTCCAGGATCAGGAAAGACCATTTTAGCCAAGGCCATGTGCGGAATCCTCCCTTCTTTGTCGATCGAAGAATCGCTAGAAGTGACCAAAATCCATTCTATCGCAGGTTTATTGTCTGAAGAGAACAGCCTGGTCCTGCAAAGGCCTTTTCGTTCTCCTCATCATACGATCAGTCCGGCAGGTTTGATCGGCGGTGGCAGCATTCCCAGACCTGGAGAAATTTCTCTCGCACATAAAGGTGTGCTCTTCCTTGACGAGCTTCCGGAATTTCCTAGATCTGCTTTGGAAGTACTGCGGCAGCCCTTGGAAAATAAATCCATCACTATTTCACGTGCTTTTGGCACTGTGGCCTTCCCGACAGACTGCATTTTTATTGCGGCTATGAACCCATGCCCTTGCGGTCTTTTGGGACATCCAAAGAAACCGTGCCGCGACACTCCCACTCAAATTCAAAAATATCGAAACAAGATCTCCGGCCCCATTCTCGACCGGATCGATATGCACATTGAAGTTCCTTCGATCTCCTTTGCAGACATGAGCTTTCCTTCCCATTCTGAAAGTTCAGCATCTGTTCAAAAAAGAGTGATCGCTGCACGATCTGTCCAATATGCAAGACAAGGAGGAAGCACAATCAATGCATTGCTATCTTCTGAAGACATTGCTACTTTTTGCCATCTGGACCACCCTTGCTCTCTATTGATGAGGGAAGCGATGGATAAGATGGGGATTTCTGCTCGGGCTTACCATCGGATTTTAAAGGTCGCTCGAACAATTGCGGATTTAGAACAAAAAGTCCAGATTCATAAAGAGCATTTGATGGAAGCCATCAGTTTCAGGTCCTGGGAAAGACCAATAGGTTAGAGACGTTCTCTAGCGGCTCATGGTTACCTGAGCGCAAAACATCACGAATGGTTGAAGAGCGGTGTCTCTAATCGCATCGTCAATCGCTTCGTCACATAAAATCACGCTAGATCGCCACTTGATCACTTCGCTTAAGTTTTTCTTTCTTAAAAGAGGCATTACCTCTTTAAGTTGAACCAAAAAATTTTCATAGATTTTTTCGATCTGCGGTTTCAATTCCGTTTTATAGTCCAAAATATCAGCAAATTGGTCGATCCCGTCTCTTTTCCAATTTTCAAAATAATTGATCTGGATCATTTTCATAGCTTCTAATTGAGCCTGAAAGACATCTTTCACCATTTCGGACGAGAGGCCGGCAGGAATGCCCTTTTGAGATAATTTTTCCAGTAGGATTTTTTCTTTTTCCATATTCCCTATGGAAGACTTCTGATTCCATTTCCATTTTGCTACATTATGCATCGTCGAAAATAATTCTTGCATTGCATTCAAGACGCCGTCTATTTTCTCTATGAATTCATGATCGACCATTTGTACAGCAGGCGCTGCGGGCTCAGCATGTAGGGCCGGCATCGCAACAGAAATTTCCATAATTGCCAGATAAAACGCTAGTTTCATTTTCATGTTAGACCTACGCACAAAACAGACAAAGATTTGTCAGAGTTTGCTTTAAAAAAGTTTTTAAAGCAATATCAAAGCCTTGCAGAATATCAAACCCAATTCTATAATATTTCCACCTTATAGGCATCCTTATGTCAGTTGAAGCCATTTTTCCTTCCTCCACTCCAAAACATCCAGACCATTTTCAAGGTGTTTACGAAGCCTCTTCAGAACATGAAATAGGCAATGTTCAAAAAGTATTTCAAGAAACGGTGAAAAGAAAAACATGCGACAATCCATCCGATCTCTCTTCAAAATGTGCGAAACCCGATCTACCAGAGAGCCCTGTTGATGAATCTCCTGATACCCTTCTTGTCATGAGAGGAGAAAAGCTTTATGTACATTCAAAATCCCTGATCACAGATGAAGATGTGTATGCGCCTTTTGAACAAGAAGCCCCTACAATCCAGCCTTACATCGCTGCAACAGATCAACTCTTATCGGGCGTCTGCTTTTACGTAGAACGGTCTTACTCAGAAAAGTTAAATGTGACGTTAAAAATTATACGGCGCATGCTTAAAGCGATAGAGAAAAATAACGGTGCGAGCCTCTCTATAAGCGAGCTAAATTCATTTCTTCCTAACAAATTGAAGAAAAAAATTGAAGAAGGGAACCATCCTCAATATACAATTGATCTTCCTTTTGGCACAGATCATCCAAATTATGCATTTAAAGATATCTACGTATTGGGATTAATTCTTAAAGCCCTGTTTATTTCCACTGCTGAAAATCAAGATATCGATAACCGATTGGTTAAGTTAATTCCAGGGATTACAGATAAATTTACTGAAATAGATTTCATAGGTTCTTCCTTGATTGGATATTTGCACGCTACGGAGAAAATTCTGATTAACATTGAAGAATCCAATCGCGCTGTACGAGACAATCTTACTTCTGTAACAAGCTGTTCTCAAACCATTCCACAAAAAAAGCAACCCTCCCCTGACCGTCCTATGCATGAAATGTTCTCTTGGGAAGCAGACAAGGTATATGTTCTTACAGATGTCTGCAAATTTATTCCTATTGAGAACAGGTTACTGATCATCGATGGGATCGCCAGTAGAATTTTTGACATAGAAACTGCTTTATCTGAAGAGGAAATGCAATTCTATTCCCCCAAAAATATTGGTGTTTTTTCCTCTTCCATCGATAAACAATTGCATGTTTCTTCTATCAACCTCATTGAGTCATTTGCCGCTTCCGTTCATTCTGAGCCCGAATTACAATTACTCGATCCGACAGCTATGAAAATGCAAAAGTTTCGATTCATCGAAACATTCATAGCAGAACTTTTTTCAGAGAGCGACCCAAAGGATTCTGAGATAGATAGAAAAATTACGAACCTACGCAAGAACCTAATAGACCCTAAGAATTCTTTAACCCTGACCCTTAATATGGTCAGACATGAAATTAAAAGATTGCGCTCATCATCGAAAATCCAGAACTGAAAAATACCCAGGATTTTATGACTCATAATTTAACTGTCCATCCTCCTTTACCGAATGTAAATCATTTTGGACTGCAATCTCATGCGGCTTCCGCTTCAAAAAAAAGGTCGTTTCAGGAGATCGAAAATAGATCTAGTCTTCTAGAAGCTTGTCGCACGAATCAGCTATCCACATCACAAAGGTTAAAAATCGCCGTAATCATTCTTGATCAGATGAAAATAACTCTTGGTAAATTGGGAGGTAACGGTTTTTCTCTGAATGAATTAGGAACATTTCTACCCGAAAATGTTCAAATTATTTTTGAAAAAGACTATCATAAAATCGAATTTGTACATTCTCGGGAATACACTCTTCCTGAAGAATGTTCTTGTTATCGCAATGATCCAAGATCCCAGATCAAAGATGTGTATATCGCATCCCATATCCTATACAAAATTTTGCCACAAGAAAGCTTTGAAAAGTTGCACGAACTCAATAAACCATTTTTCGGAAGCGATTGTAAAATAGGTAAGGAAAAGCCTCTCATTTCTTCTCTCAGGAAGGACCTTTTTGATCAATTGATCACGAATTTGGGAGAGCAAGCTCGGTCACATGAAGAAAATGATCGTTTAGTTAATGAAAACGAAGAAAAAATTATTTATACATCTTCCGAACCTTTAGCTGCGCGAATGCGCACAAACTGTTACTATTCTTTTAATGAGTTTCGTAAATTTTTGCCTTCCAGAAGCAAATTATTGATCATCAACAATATCCTGCAAAAAATTTTTTATTCACGCGATGGCCTTTCTCAAGAGGAGATGCTTCAGTATTACCCCAGAAATATGTCAGTTTTTTATTCCTTAGAAAAAACTGTGACTATTTCTTCGTTGACAAATGTTACAGCGTTTCCTAAAAGCTACAGGCCTATGAATTCGTATTCTGAAGTATTCAAACGTTCTAAACCCGATAATCTCTTTATTGTTGCCAATCTACTAAGAGAATTCTTTCCATATCAAGCATATGCATCTTATACATTCCAAAAGGAGATTCAAAAGGAGGTATATAATCTCATCTATGATTTAAGTTCTATAGATCCCTCCCGCCTTCCTGAAATATTTGAAAAAATCCAACATATTTTCCTTAATACATTGAATCAAGTAGGAGTTTGATCAGAAGCCATCTCGGAGGCTTGTAATTCGCGGGGAATTCGCTCGATCACTTCAATCTGGTCAAGTTGGGCAATGGATGGGGCTGCGCCTAGCTCTTCAAATTTTCGCGCAGTGACAAGGACCCGCGCTTCTAAAGAACCGACCGCTTTATTATAATGTTCGACAGCACTGGAAAGTGAACGTCCCATCTTCGTCCAATGGCCGGCCATATCCACGATCCTTTTATATAGATCCTGACCCAGTTCACTGATCTTTTCCACATGTCGCGTCAGGTTTTCTTGTTTCCACCCATAAGCGACAGTCCTCAATAAGGCGATCAATGTCGTGGGTGTGGCAAGAATGACTCCCTGGTCGACGCCTATTTCAATGAGAGAAGGATCATGCTCCAGTGCAGCGCTGAAAAACGTATCAGAAGGAAGAAAAAGAACGACAAATTCTGGAGTAGGTTGAAATTGCTCCCAATAACTTTTCCTGCTGAGAGCCATTACGTGCGTGCGTACTTGTCGGGAATGATCTTTTAGCTTCAACTCTTTGATTGCATCGTCCGGAGATTGTATCGCTTCGAGGTACGCGTCCAAAGGAGCTTTAGCATCGACAACAACATGCCTGCCTCCAGGAAGATGAACGATCATGTCCGGTCTAAAACCCACATCATCGACCACCTGATGCTGTTGTTCATAAAAATCGCAATGGTTCAACATGCCTGCCAATTCAACCACCCGCTTCAATTGGATCTCCCCCCACCTGCCGCGAGTGATCGGCGCTCTAAGAGCTTTGACCAGGCTCCCTGTTTCTGTGCGAAGCTGTTTTTCTGTTTCTAGCAAAGAACCGATCTGTTGCCGCAAAGATTCATGATGTCCCTTATGCTCTTTTTCCATTTGGCGCATTCCATGGTCGAGCTTGCTCAACGACTCTTTAACGGGCGTGATCAATTCGGAAATGGATTGCTGCCTTTTTTCCAGATCTCCTTTAGCTCCTTCCTGATACTTTGAAAAGGCGGCCTGCGCCAAATCCAAAAAAGACCGGTTATTTTTTTCAAGGGCATCCGAAGAAAGCGCTTTGAATGTTTCAGTGAGCTTTTCATGTGCGGCCTGGATCAGCTGCAATTTTTCTTCTGCAGCAATTTGTTTGCCTAAAAGATGGATGTTCTCAGCTTCTTTTTCTTTCAACGCATGTTCAAGATCTGGAACACGGCTATTTTTTTCCTCCAGGACCGCATTCCTGATACTGAGCTCCTTTTTTTTACGAACTTCCCATAACCATGCGCAGAATGCCGCGATCATTAAAATGCAGAAAATGGGTGCAAGCAGATTGTTCGTTTCTAACATTTGATATCCTTAGAGACTGTTATCTATTCGTCTTCTTGATCAGGCTCGAAATCTTCCAGAGTCTTGGATTTTTTACCGGCGATCAAACGGATGATCGAAAGGATCCATCCTAAAATAATATAACCCCAAACGATGACCAGGAGAATGATTGGGAAAAAATACAAAATTCCATAGAGTACGATAATCGCCAGAATCACTGTAAAAAACACTAATTGAAAAGAGGGAACGCGAAAATGCAATGCTTTCATACTGGGAAACTTCCAACGGCTGACCATAAAATAGCCCAGAATAATCATCAAACAGATCAGTACGATAGCATGCACCTTTTCATTCATGGGCAGCATTTTTTCTCCAAAAGGAGAAGATAAAAAAAAGTTTGCGGCAACGGCAGCTAAAGCAGCGGCAGGAATAGGCAGTCCTGTGAAATGTTTTTTTTGGGAAGCGGCTGCATAGGCATTGCCTTTGACCTCTCCGGATTTCAAATTATAACGCACAAGCCGCAACACACCGCAGATCGAATAGAGCATGGAACCTAGAACTGCGAAAAAAGACAGCCAGGTGCCTTGTTCCAAGGAAAGGGTTTTCAACAGTAGAACAGATGGGGCCACTCCGAATGAAATCGCGTCGGCCAATGAATCGAAGATCAGACCGAACTCGCTTTCTGCGTGCATGAGCCTGGCCAAAGCACCATCGATGAAATCGGCGAACGCAGCGACGAGAAGCAGTACTGCTGAGGCAAACAGAACTTGATAGTTGCCTGAACCAGGCTCGACCATATTGACTTTGAAGATGACGAATAGACCGCAAGCCAGGGCGAAAGCTGTGATGAGATTAGGAATTAAATAGACCTGTTTCATTTACCCCTCATTTCTTATACTCTAACATAAAGAAAAATATCTAAGAAACGAGAAATAGGAATTCAGATCTGCATCTTAATTCCTTCATTATTTGAACGTTGGAAGGTATGTATATTTTTTTAAAAATTCATTTTCTTTTTTTGTAGACTTAAAGCTGTCGGCTACTATATATGGTGTGGATATAAGAAAAGCACTACTAGATGTAGTAAATTCCAAGTAGCAGCAACTGACTAAAACTTGGATACTTGCAGTTTTTTTTCTCATAAACAAAAAGCATATAACAGGGAGAAGACACATGACCAATACGCTGAACGACGCTCAAAAAAAGAACCCTGCTATGACAGATACCAATTTTACTGTAGTCAAGCGAGATGGATCCTTTGTTCCTTTCAGGAAAGAAAGGATTTACCGTGCCATAGAGGCGGCGTTCCGAGATACAAAGAAAGTTTTAAAAATCGAACCTTTGCCTGAAGATCTTGCTGAAATCGTATTAGAAGTGACCGATCTTGTCGCTGCCCAGCTTATGATCCCGGCCTCAAAAGGGGCAAGCCTGACCGTGGAAGGGATACAGGACATGGTCGAAGTGACCTTGATGACACAAGGGCATCACGACGTCGCAAGAGATTACATCATTTATCGCGACCAGCACAAGGCCCTGCGCGAAGACTCTCCCCAAAGCCTTAGAATTATCCGTAAAGATGGGAACAGGGTACGCTTCAATCCTATGAAGATCGCCTCATCCATCGAAGGCGCGTTCCGTAGAACCCGACGCATTGAAGGGCCTTCTACTCAAGCAATCATCGAGGCCGTCAATCTTTTGACGCAGAACATTGTTGCCCGAGCAGTTGCTTTGTCCAAAGCGGGCCAATCGCTCCATGTTTCCCTGATCCAGGACGAGATCGAATGCCATCTCATGAGACAGGGTTTCTTCGATATCGCCAAGGATTTCATTCTCTATCGAGCCTCTCTTGGAGAACAGACTCTTTCGGAACAGGAAGAAAAAGCCCTCGCAGAAGAAAGGGCCCAAAGACAGTTCACCGTCGCGCTTGAAGATCAGACGACACGGATCATTACGGAATCGCAGCTCCGCAGCAAACTTGCTTTCGCATGCAGAGGTTTGGAAGAGCTTGTCTCTGTCGAAGAGCTTTTAGAAAGCGCAATTGCCAATTTTTATGAAGGAATGAAAGAAAGCGAAGTAGACCTTGCCAATCAATTCTCGTCCCGAGCGAAAATTGAAATTGAACCGGCTTACTCGAAAGTGGCATCCCGTCTTCTTTTAGACGTCATTTATCGAGAGACCATGCAAGTCAGTTCCTCAGATCCGACGCTTGAAGCGACCCATCACAAGTATTTCAAAAATTACATGAAACAAGCCGTCGAGCTTCAGCGCGTGCATCCTTCTTTACTGGAATATGATCTGGATAAACTCGCCATGGCCATGGACCTGCAGCGGGACGATCAATTTTCTTATCTGGGATTGCAGACTCTCTACGACCGTTATTTCATCCATGATCAGCAAAGACGTCTTGAAACCCCTCAGATTTTTTGGATGCGCGTCGCGATGGGCGTAGCTCTATGCGAAAAAGATCAAAAGAACGAACGAGCCATCGAATTTTATAACGTGCTGTCGAAATTTCTGTTTATCTCCGGGACTCCGACCTTGTTCAATTCAGGGACCATGACCTCTCAACTCAGCTCATGCTATCTCTCCACGGTGATGGACGATCTGTCCAACATTTTTAAAGTCGTCTCTGACGATGCCCAGCTCTCCAAATGGGCGGGAGGAATTGGAAATGATTGGACGAATGTGCGCGCTACGGGAGCCATGATCAAAGGCACCAATGGCAAAAGCCAAGGAGTCATTCCGTTCTTGAAAGTGGCAAACGACACTGCTGTAGCAGTCAATCAGTGTTTTGCGCCTGAAACCATGATCTATACAGCCGATGGAATCAAACCTATTGCCGAGATCAACATAGGAGAGCTTGTTCTTGGAATCAAAGGAACATATCGCGAGGTCACGGACAAGTTTACATATAATCAACATGGTCCTATGGTCTCCCTGAAAGTCAAACATTCTATTTCTTCCATAGATGTAACGGCTGGCCACCCTTTTTATGCAATTTGCAGCGTGCCAATGGAACAATCGATAGATCGTACCCTGTCCTGGTTAAAGAAAGGAAAGATCAAGTGTGAATGGGTAGAAGCAGGTCAACTGAAACGAGGTGATTATATCGCCCAAGTGATTCCTAAAGAAGTCGTACGAGTCGAGGATTTCGAGGAAGAGGATGCACGCCTTTACGGCATTCTTTTAGGCGATGGCCATCTTTCTAAAAATGCTTCTCAATGGGGAGTTTCAGGGAATCCGGAGTCTGACGAACATTTAGAATTCGTCCGCAGTTATTTAATAAAAAGAGGCATCCATTTTTGGGAAACTGGTCGAGGAGATCATTATGTGCAAATCCACTGGGCTGCAGGAAAGGGTGCTGTACGCGATGCCACAACAGGACGGATTGTAGGAAGCGGAGAAAATACGCTGCCGTTTGAGCATGAAGATCTCTATGATCAACAAGCCAGAAAGCATATTGCCCCCCGTTTCTCTCATTTACCACGTTCGCAGACATTGGCTTTGATACAAGGGCTTTTAGAAACGGATGGCAATGTTTCCAGAAATAAAGAAATTTCATTCACGAATACCTCTCAATCTCTGATCGAAGGCCTTCGTTATCAACTGTTGCGCTTAGGCGTTCCGACAGCTGGTGCTTATCGGGTGCGCAAAAATGACCATGTAGGACACCGTTCCGATGGATCTTTTGCTTACTTCAATGGAGAAACATGTTGCTACGACCTGCGCATTCCTGCGGTTCCCGAACTCGCCGAACGGATTCAATGCAAACCTCTTACAAAATTCAATTGGCTCACTTTTAATGATCATCTCTTCACACGAGTCAAAAAAACGCAATCTATCGATGCAACACCTCTTGTTTGCGATCTTCAAGTGGAAGGTGCTGAATCTTACATGACAACTGCTGGCCTTGCCCATAATGGTGGAAAACGGAAGGGAGCGATGTGCGCGTATTTGGAGACATGGCATCTCGATATCGAAGACTTCTTGGACCTGCGCAAGAACACAGGCGATGATAGACGGCGTACGCACGATATGAATACGGCCAACTGGATCCCCGATTTGTTCATGAAACGGGTGCAGGCCAATGGAATGTGGACCTTGTTCAGTCCAAGCGATGTGCCTGACCTGCACGATCTTTATGGCGCAGCCTTTGAAAAACGGTATCTCGAATACGAAAGAATGGTCGAGGAAGGGAAAATCAAACTTTTCAAAAAGATCGAGGCGGTCCAGCTCTGGCGCAAAATGCTCAGCATGCTCTTTGAGACAGGCCATCCATGGATCACTTTCAAAGATCCTTCCAATATACGCTCTCCTCAAGACCATGCCGGCGTGGTGCACAGCTCTAACCTATGCACCGAGATCTTGCTTAATACATCAATAGATGAAACGGCTGTATGCAACCTCGGTTCGATCAATCTTCCAGAGCATATGACAGAAAAAGGGATCGACGAGAAGAAACTCGCAGAGACGATCCGCACTGCAGTCCGCATGCTCGACAACGTGATCGATATCAACTTCTATCCCACACCCGAAGCTGAGCGCGCCAACTTGCGCCATCGGGCGATCGGTCTGGGACTCATGGGATTCCAAGACGCTCTTTACATTCAAAATATCAGCTACGCCAGCCATGAAGCGGTCAAATTCGCAGACAACAGTATGGAGCTCATCTCTTACTATGCGATTCTGTCCTCTAGCGAATTGGCAAAAGAAAGAGGCGCTTATTCTTCGTTTAAAGGCTCAAAGTGGGACCGGGGATTTTTGCCGATCGATACGCTCGATCTCCTCGAAGAAGAAAGAGGCGGGTATGTGGATGTCGATCGGAGCTCTATTCTCGATTGGACTCTTGTTCGGGAATCGATCAAGAAATATGGGATGCGCAATTGCAACACCATGGCGATCGCGCCAACGGCCACAATTTCGAATATCACAGGAATCACGCAATCGATCGAACCGATGTACAAACATCTGTTCGTAAAGTCGAATCTGTCCGGCGAGTTCACCATCACGAATACGTATCTGGTCGATCGTCTCAAAAAACTTGGACTATGGGATGCTGTCATGCTCGACGACCTGAAATACTTCGATGGTTCGATCTCGGAAATAGACCGGATTCCTCAAGAGCTCAAGCATTTGTTCCTGACCGCTTTTGAAATCGATCCCGAATGGATCATCGAATGCGCGAGCCGCAGACAAAAATGGATCGATATGGGGCAATCGCTCAATCTTTATCTCGCTGAACCAAGCGGTAAAAAATTGAATCAAATGTACTTCTTATCTTGGACCAAGGGGTTAAAGACCAACTATTACCTCCGTACTTTGGCTGCGACCCAAATTGAAAAATCGACCACAGATATCAATGCACGCGGACTGCAGCCTCGTTGGATGAAGCACAAATCCGCATCCAGCAACATCCTCATAGAAAGAGATGAAGAACAGAAAGATGAAAAAGAAGACCGCCCCAAAAAAAATCCGATGAGCTGCTCTCTCGGAGAAGAATGTGAAAGCTGCCAATAAATCTATAATTTTAGGGAATATTTTATGATTAGATTTGAAGAACAAGAAATCGAAGAGGCCTCTGCCGAAGAAAAAAATGAAAGAGGACCCGATACGAGCAAACGCGTCAATGTCGATGAAAAACGTTTGATCAATTGCAATGCAGTCGACGTGAACCAGCTCATGCCCCTAAAATACAAATGGGCTTGGGAACATTATCTCAATGGGTGCTCCAACCATTGGATGCCGACCGAAGTCCCGATGGGCAAAGATATCGAGCTCTGGAAGTCAGATGCGTTCAGCATAGATGAAAAAAGAGTGATCATGCGCAATCTTGGTTTTTTCAGCACTGCGGAAAGCCTGGTGGGCAACAATATCGTGCTCGCTATTTTCAAACACGTCACAAATCCTGAGGTGCGGCAATACCTTTTGCGCCAGGCTTTTGAAGAAGCGATCCACACCCATGCGTTTCTTTACATAGTGGAATCCCTTTCCCTCGATCAGGGCGAAGTCTTCAATATGTACAACGAGATCAACACGATCAACACTAAAGATATGTTTGAAATGAAGCTCACAGAGGACATCCTGCGCCCCGGCTTCAATACTTCCACTCCACAAGGCGCGCAAAAATTTTTGGAAAATCTGATCGGATTTTACATCATCATGGAAGGGATCTTCTTCTATAGCGGATTCGTCATGATCCTCTCCTTCCACCGTCAAAATAAAATGACGGGCATAGGCGAGCAGTTCCAATATATCCTTCGGGATGAGACCATCCATCTTAATTTCGGCATCGATCTCATCAATGGCATTAAAGAAGAAAACCCCCATCTATGGACGCAGGAATTCCAGGATCATGTGATCGATCTCATCAAACAAGCCGTTGAACTGGAAATCCAATACGCCCACGATTGCTTGCCAAAAGGAATTTTAGGTCTGACGGCATCGATGTTCCGAGACTATGTCCAATACATCGCTGACCGCCGATTAGAGCGGATTGGGCTCAAAGCGCAATACCGGTCCAAAAATCCATTCCCATGGATGAGCGAGACAATCGACTTAGTTAAAGAAAAAAATTTCTTTGAAACAAGGGTCACTGAATATCAATCTTCTTCCAACCTAACTTGGACTTAGAGACTAAATATTAATTAACAGTGTCCATTAATATACCTTATTATATAATTGCCTCATCTTTAATTAGGTGAGGTAATTATTTATATGCTCCAGCCAGTAAAAGTGGCTTTAGATGCCTTTTATGATATGGGATTCGATCCCCGATTTTCAAAAGATGGCAACTATTTCCATCCTCAAGATAAGCATAGTCTGAAACAAAGGATCGCTGAGATTTTCAATTACACCTTGTTCACTTGCAAGGCATACCTCAGCCCTTCTAAAGAAGAAAGGCATGTCCGCAAGCTTCTCTTGAAATGCGCAAAGCTAGAAACAGTGTGGACAAAATTAGGGCAACAAGCCTTCGCTTACGGAAATGATAAAACGGATCCAAGCCTCGTTCAATATACAGAACACGACTTCTTCGAAAGAACAAGCGATTTATACAAATCATTGAAAAAAGCACAGGCACTGCCTAGACGTCTTTTTCCTTCTGAATTGCTCGCTCCGATCCATTCTATCAATAAACCGCAAAGTACGAGCCAGACGGCAGAGATTATCAAAAATCATCCTGGGAGGGAAAATGGGGATCTCTCAAGGCAGGTGAGCAATGGTTTTGCGAGACTATCGAAAAATTTTCTAGACTTCCATCCTTTAGACGACCAAACAAAAAATAAGTACTACGTTCCGCACGATCAATTCATCAAAGCTACCGAGCCAAGCGTATGGATGTTCAAAGATACATGCCGGAATTGGCGTGAGAATGTTGCACACACCATCGTTGATAAAAAATGCGCAAAATCATTCCAGGAATGCCGCGCTGAATTAAAAAAGGATTTAAATAAATTTGAATCAGCATGGAATTTTTTCATCCGTTCGCACGAGCTCCTAAAAGAGGTCAGCGAACCATTCAGCCAAAAAGATTATTATGAAAATTATTACCGGGAATTGCGCTTTAAAAGCTATTTTCCAAAAGACCTCTACATGAACATATCCGGATATTTATACGACAGCAGCCATGCGAGAGAAAATAAAGCCCATGATGCCGGCTACGAATCTCTAAAAAAGGACTTCGCAGACAAATATTCTCATACCTTGACCGGCGACCTTTACAAGAAAATAGGCGCCTGAGAAATGTTTTTTTTCGAGCCCGTGCCCGTGCCCGCGTGCGTGCCCGCTCCCTTTCTGTCTCCTTCTTTCCTTGGAAAAAAAGCGTTCTTCCTCTAAATTGATGCAACCAGAAGAGGAAGAAATGCAATTTTTGAAACATGTCGGCGATACATATAACGACTTCATTGTTACAAAGCTTCTTTGGATTGAAGAACTCAAAAGTACCCTTCGCGAACTGACGCACATACCGACGGGCGCGTCAGTCATGCATATCGAAAATAACGATCCTGAAAATCTCTTCTGTTTGTCTTTCAAGACACTCCCCTACAGTTCGAACGGCATCGCGCATATCCTCGAACACACGGTCCTATGCGGGTCCAAAAAATTTCCCGTTAAAGATCCATTCTTCGCGATGAGCAGGCGCAGCCTCAATACCTTTATGAATGCGCTGACCGGTTCCGATTTCACATGCTACCCAGCATCCACAATGGTGGAAAAAGACTTCTATAATTTACTGGACGTCTATCTGGATGCTGTCTTTCATCCACAACTTAAAGAATTGAGTTTTCTTCAAGAAGGGATCCGTCTGGAATTTTCCGATCCGGCAAATCCTAAAAGTCCGCTCGAGTTCAAAGGGATCGTATACAACGAAATGAAAGGGAGCCTCTCCTCCGCAGATGCACGGCTATGGAACGCAATGATGGAAAATCTCTGTCCCGATCTGCCATACGCATTCAACTCGGGCGGAGATCCGAAAATAATCCCGCAGTTAACTTACTCAGAACTGATCGCTTTTCATGAAACCTATTACCATCCCAGTCGCTGTCTATTTTTCTTTTACGGAAATCTGCCTCTTAAAAAGCATCTCGATTTCATCGTCGACAAAGCATTAAAAAATATTTCCAAGACTGAACCTTTGCCCCCATTGCCTCTTCAGCCCCGGTTTACATCTCCCGTATTTCGAAACCTGCGTTATCCAATTAATGAAAATGAAGAAACAGTGAACAGGACAATTTTTACTTTCGGATGGCTCACCGCACCTCTTCTTAGCCAGCAAGAAGTTCTTGCCCTTAGCGTCCTAGACCTCATTTTGATGGAAAATGATGGTTCCTTGCTCAAGCGTTCCATTCTTCATTCGGAATTATGCATCCAAGCAGAATCATACGTCGATACCGAAATGAGCGAAGTCCCCTATTTGATCGTCTGCAAGGGCTGTAAAGAAGAAAATGTGGAAAAACTTCAGGAAGTATTACAAAAATCCCTCCAAGAAATCATCACAGCGGGCATCCCTACGCATCTTGTCGAAAATGCGATCCATCACCTGGAATTTTCACGAACAGAAATCTCAGGCGATATGGCCCCGTTCGGTCTAACGCTTTTCATGCGGTCCGCCCTTGCCAAGCAACATGGCTGCGATCCTGAAAACTCTTTGATGATCCATTCTCTTTTCGACACCTTGAAATTGCAAGCTAAAGATCCAGACTATTTTCCGGAACTGATCAGAAAACATCTCTTGGATAATCCCCATTTCGTGCGCCTCGTCATGGTCCCGGATCCAAAGCTCACCTCAGAAGAACTTGCGCAAGAAAAAGAAACCTTGATCCAGATCCAAAAAAATGTGACCCAGGAAGAAGCAGAAAAAATCGTAAAACAGGCAGAAAAGCTATCCCATTATCAAAAACAGACTGAAAGCCAATCTCTCGAATGCCTTCCGAAAATTGAATTGAAAGATGTTCCACTTCATGTTCAGGACTTTTCTTTAAGACTCGAGAAGTTTCGCGACCTCCATGTCTATCATCATGCGTGTTTCACCAATCATATCATCTATGCAGATTGCATCTTCAATCTTCCTAAAATTGAAGAAGACGAGCTTCCTTATGTACAGTTACTGATCAGCCTGATGCCTGAAATCGGCGTGAAAGATCGGTCTTACGCTGAAAATCTTGAATATATCCAGGCACATACTGGAGGTGTCGGCCTGAACTGCAGTTTGCACGTACAGGCAGGTTCTCCACAGAACTTAAATCCTTGTCTCAGTATCCGCGGCAAAGCACTGCATCGCAAAATCGATCAATTGTTTCCTCTGTTAAAGGAAATGGCTGAATTTCCCCGTTTCGATGAAAAAGCGAGGATCAAGGAACTCATTTTACAGCTCAACAGCTCGCTGCAAAACCGGTTCAACCACAATGCAATGCGCTATGCGATCCAGCTCGCCTTAAGCGGTTTTTCCAAGGCCCAATCCATTCAAGATTCCTGGTATGGATTGAAGTATTTTAAAACCATCCAGGACATAGCCAAGAATATCGATCGGAAATTACCCGAGACTATCGACAGGCTGATCTACCTACAAAATCGGATGTTCTGCCTCAAATCGCCCCATCTCGTCCTGAGCTGCGACGAAGAGAGCTTCCATACGATCCAGAAAGAGAGCTTCTTCGGATTGTCCGATCTCTCCTTGAGAGATTATACGCCTTGGAGCGAACAGTATCACATGACACCCGTTCCGTCGCAAGCCCGGCCTATTTCTTCACCTGTTGCATTCACTGTCGAAGCATTTAAAGTCGCTACTTATCTGCATCCCCATTCTCCGGGATTGAGCGTGGCCGCCCATCTTTTTGAAAACAAACTTCTTCATCGAGTGATCCGCGAACAGGGAGGAGCATATGGTGCCGGCTCCAGCTACAGCCCAATGCTCGGAAGCTTGTATTTTCATGCTTATCGAGATCCTCATCTGGCGCAAACACTCTACACATTTCAAGATGCGATCACCCTCATCGCGGAAGGCCGTTTTGATGAACAAGACCTCGAAGAGGCGAAACTCGGCGTCATCCAAAGCATGGACATCCCCGTTTCTCCAGGGAGCCGCGCCATCACCGCATATTCCTGGTGGAAAGATGGAAAAACAAAAGAGATGCGCCAGCATTTCCGAGACCGGATCCTCAACCTCACATTACACGACGTCCAAACCATCGTGCAAAAAGAAGTGCTGTCCCAGAAAGACTCAGGGATCATCGTCTCTTTCGCCGGCAAAGAACTCATCGAAAAAGAAAATGCCCTTCTCGCCCAAGACCACAAAGAGCTATCTGTCGTTCCCATCTAACGAAAAATCCACCGACCTGAATTTCGAGTGCTAATGCCTTCCCTTAGCGATCAATTGCCGAATTCTTGGAATCGAGCTGGGCTTTTCAATCCAATTGGCAATATCTTTTGGCAAGCGTACTACTTTTGTGGGTGCTTTCTTTATGCCTTTGGGACGTCCTGCACCTGGTCTTTTTCCTCCATGTCCTTTAGTTTCTTTTTCCATTAATGGATGAAGTCGGTCATCTAATCGATGACGGATAAATTCTCGTAAATACTGAGGATAACCTTTAACGACCTCTTCTTCGGATTCACCGGCATATTCGACTGGATAGGATGGATGCTCGAAAACATAGGCGTTTACATCTTCATCAAACCAGGGTTTGATTTTTCCAACTTCTTTAAGAGCTATTTTTAGATGCTTGTCTATTTCTTTTTTGGTGGCCATTGTAACCCCATTTTTTCACATATCTTTTTGGTTTTTCTTACGCTATCTGGAGAAACTTCTCTTTTTTTCCCTTTTCCGTGCATGATTTTAATAGCGCAGAGGAAGTGATCCCCTTCATAAAGGTTGTAATCGATGCTCCCCTTTTCCAAGCGAAAGCCCAAAATTTTGAGATATTTCTTAAACAATTGCTCAGGTATCGGTTTCGCCATGTCGTTCCTTGTAACTGAAGTATATCAAATTTGATTAACTGTTACAAGAATTCAAATTAAAAACAATAGAAAACTGCTTAATGATTAACAAAATTAAAAAAAAGATTTTACATATAATCAATAAAGCAACAGACAGCGATGACAATAGTCATCGGTTGCGCATTTTTGAATGATTATCAACAAGACCAAGCCCATATTACAAATCAGCAATCAAAAAAAAATCAAAATCCTTTTTTTTTAAATTCAAGAGAATGTATCGTGTTCCGTTCTCATTCAAAATTATCAAACCGAGGAGAAAAAGATGTCCTGTAGATGTGATTTTATATTGCTCTCAAAAAATTTTGACCGAACAAAAATTGCAACCGGTTATCAAGGTGTGAAAAATATCAAAACTGCTTATTACGAAGAAAAATATAATATGCGATGTAACGTAGCAGTGGATTTTCTAAAACAATTAGATTCTCATGGTACATCTACAAATTCAGATCCAGATTATAAAGTCAAATATCGTGTTATTAGAGAAAAAGGCGACATCGTTTTGTATGACACTGAGGAGTACCAATCTCCAAATTGGGAGCTCCCTCAAAAAGCAGCAGCAAAAATCGATCTCTTTATAAAGAATCGTGATTTTATGCCTGCCTCTGACCAAAAACGTTCACCTCCTTCCGGATCCAAAGAGAAATTAATCGATAAGCTCATAGAGACATTTAACTCAAACATTGGTTAATTATTTCTACGAGCAGAAGGAACATACCGAACGTGATTCAAAAATCAGTTTTGGGCAATGCCGGCGCTGCAGATTTGCAGCAGGCACAGCCCAAAACCGATTTTTGAATCACGTTCGGTATAACGAGCCTATTGTAATTTTCTCGGCCAATTCGTATAAACAATCCTACAAAATGATCGGTTCGTAATAAACTTAAGGAGAAAAACTATGTTTACACTCCGCAATTCTTTACTGGCAGCATGCACCAGCCTCGTCTTATTCACTGCGGCCTCCAGGCTTGAGGCGCAGCCCCAAGGCAAATGCTCTTGTTCAGTCGAACAGACTTCAAAAGCGTTTACAGCCGTTGCAAAAAAAGCAATCCCTGCTGTTGTTTTCGTCAAGATCCAGAGTTCGGGAAACGAACAGGAAGAATTCGGCTATCCGAATGGCGGCGGCAGCAATCCGTTCGATTATTTCGGCGATGATTTCATGAGGAAATTTTTCGGCTATCCTCCTAATGGCAAACAGCCCGAGCGTCCACCGCAGATAAGCCAGGGATCTGGATTTATCGTCAGCGCGGACGGCTATGTCCTGACCAATGCCCACGTGGTCAAAGGAGCGGATAAAATGTCTGTCGTCCTACATGACGGACGGGAACTCGATGCAACTTTGATCGGCTCCGATCCCCACACCGATGTGGCTGTGATCAAAATTGAAGGGAAGGAGTTTCCTTTTATCAAGCTCGGCAATTCAGATGATATGGACATTGGCGAATGGGTCGTTGCCATCGGCAGCCCCTTTCAACTAGAAGCTTCTTTAACGGTCGGAGTGATTAGCGCTAAAGGAAGGCAGAATCTAAAAATTACCGATCTCGAGGATTTCATCCAGACCGATGCCGCTATCAACCCCGGAAACTCCGGCGGGCCTTTGTTAAATTTACAAAGCGAGGTCATCGGCATCAATACGGCCATTGTTTCCCGCACAGGCGGTTATATGGGAATTGGTTTTGCCATCCCCAGCAACATGGCTAAAAACATTATGACCCAGATCATCGATAAAGGGGTTGTCACTCGCGGATTCCTCGGTGTTTCTCTCCAGCCTGTCGACAAAGATATTGCAGACGCCTTCAATCTCGAAAAACCCGAAGGGGCCCTTGTATCAGAGGTCGTCAAGGATTCCCCTGCTGATAAAGCGGGCTTGAAGCAAGGCGATATCATTCTCGAATACAACAATAACCCGATCAAATCTCTGGGCGGATTCAGAAATGAAATTTCTCTCATGTGCCCAGGTACGATCGTCAATCTTAAGATCAATAGAAAAGGACAAATTCAAACCTTGTCTGTAACCTTGGGAACAGCATCTGACCATGTGCTGGCCACCGGCGGCATTGTGTCCAAGCTCGGCCTGGAAGTCGACAGTTTGACACCCGAAATCGCAAAGCAGCTGGGCTATTCCCCAAATGAGGGAGGGGTCGTCGTTACAAAAATCAAACCCGGCTCTCCCAGCGCGGTAGCAGGGATGCGTCCCGGCTTTTTGATCTTGGCGATCGATCACAAAAAGGTGACCAATGTCAATGAGTTCAATGAAGCATTGAACGAGGCTAGCACCAAAAAACGAGTTTTGATCCTGGCCCGCCAAGGTAACGTAACCCGCTTCTATTCCATCAAGCTCGATTAATTCTATTAAGGCGCACAGATTGCACACTGTGCGCCAGTTATTAACCCTTAATAATAAGCATGTTACACTCTAATTAATAAAATTAAACTATTGTTTTTAATTATTGTAAATTAATATTTAAATTGATATAATTTATATTTTAATTAAATTATTAATTCGAGTTTAATATGAATCTTATTCAATCTATAAAAAATCATGCTTGGCCCGCTTTAGGAACGATTGGCGGCATCGTGGTTGGCGCTGCAGTCAATCTTTGGGAACATAGATCTATATTCTTTAAGAACCCATGCTATGCCCATGCGCTCCATCCGGCCTTCGAAGCCATCAACAATATTAGAGAAGATCAACACAAAGGTCCTATTTTCAGCTCGACTTTTCCTGTTTATACGTATCCTGCGATTTGTTTCACAATTTGGAATCTCTATAAAGGAAATGAAGAATCCCGCAAAATTGCAGAGCGTCGATTAAATGATCTTTTTATAAAGACCTTTATCAATGGTGCATTACGGACCGGTATTTCTCACATGTTACGTTTTATCTCGCAACAATTTTTAAATGAGCGATACGTTGACATATCCGGACACGCTATGAATCAAACTCTGATGACCATTCATGCTGTGAATTCTCTTCAGACCTTTTCAAATATCGGCACCCCTTTCCAGAAGAAGTGTTATTCATACATATTATTGGCCCTTTCTGTCACAGATTTTGCGTGGATGTACAAAACAATAGCACATTGCCATTCTATAATCGATGTAGCTGCCGGCGTTGCCATTGCTGCATCTTCATTTTTTGCAATCAAGCTATTAGGCATATAATTTAAATTTGCGATTTCTAAAAAATCAAAATAAGATACAATCGTGTTTTATTTTGGTTTTGTTCATATGCGTATTATAAGTATCAAAAAAGCTAAACGGTCTCTTCCGCTGCCTTTTTTTCTCACCCGAGTTCCGGCCGGCTTTCCTTCTCCCGCCGATGACTATCTCGATAAGACGATGGACTTGAATGAACTGCTCATTTCTCATCCGGCAGCGACATTTTTTATCCGAGTAGATGGAGATTCCATGCAGGGTGCGGGCATTTCTTCCGGAGATGTACTGGTCGTCGACCGTTCGCTTGAAGCTGTAAACGGCACAATCGTTTTGGCAGTGCTCAATGGGGAGTTCACAGTCAAGCGGATTCATATAAAAGAAGAACGCATGGTCCTCATGGCCGAGAATCCTAATTACCCTTCCATTGAGATTAATGAAGCGGTTGATTTTCAGGTTTGGGGAGTAGTCACCTACATCATCCACCGCGCAAAATAGAATGAATTATTTTCTCGTCGACTGCAATCAATTCTACGTCTCCTGCGAGAGAGTGTTCAATCCTAAACTCGCAAGCAAACCCGTTGTTGTATTGTCCAACAATGATGGCTGCGTCGTCGCGCGTTCCAAGGAGGCCAAAGCCCTCAAAATCCCAATGGGAGCGCCGGCTTATCAATATAAAGATCTTTTCAGAGAAAAAGGAGTCCGTGTCTATTCTTCCAATTACACATTGTATGGCGACATGTCGTACAGAGTGATGCGGACGCTGGCGCATTTCGACTGCCCTATGGAAGAGTATTCCATCGATGAAGCATTTCTTATCAGCGACCACGAGGATCCTGTCAATTTTGCCAGGAAGATCAAAAACACCGTGTTCCAATGGACAGGCATTCCTGTTTCTATCGGCATCGGAAAAACTAAAACCCTGTCAAAAGTAGCCAATGATATCGCAAAGAAAGATCCTCGTGAAAGTGGGATTTTTGCTTTTGAAGATAAAGAGGCCACTGACCGTGTTTTAAAAGATCTTCCTGTCGGTGACATTTGGGGCATCGGCCCCAAGCTGAGCGCAGAGCTTGTTTCCAATGGGATGAAGACCGCCTTCGATTTTAAAAACGCGCCGGATACCTGGATCAAAAAGCATCTCTCTGTCTCATCTTTAAGATGCGCCTGGGAATTGCGCGGCATTTCCTGCCTTGCTTTGGCAGAATGCCCTTCTCCACGTCAATCCATCACCTGCTCCCGCTCTTTCGGTGCACCCGTCACAGCCTTTCAAGAGCTCAGTGAAGCTCTTTCCAGCTACACTGCAAACGCGGCCGAAAAACTGCGCGCAGATCAATCGCTCGCTTCTTTTATTTCCGTTTTCCTTATGACCTCTGCGTTTCAAAAAGATCCTTATTCGAACAGCATGACGCTTTCTCTTCCGGAGCCGACATCCTATACTCCTCTTTTGATCGCACAGGCAAAAGAAGCTCTTAAAAGAATTTACCGAGAAGGGTATATTTATAAAAAAGTGGGTGTTATATTGGGCGGCCTTGTTTCCGATGTTTGCTACCAACCTGATCTTTTCAGCATGTATCAAACTAATAAAAAAAAACAGATGCAGGCTATGCGGCTACTCGATACACTAAATGGCTGTTACGAAAACAAAATTCTTCGATTTGCCGCCGAAGGGACTGGATACACTCCCTGGAAAATGAAACGCCAAAATTGCTCTCAGCGTTTCACGACTTCCTGGAAGGAACTGTTGAAGGTCTGCATTTGAAGATAAAAATTTCATTTTTTTTCATTTTCTTGATGAAAAAAAAGCGTTGCAAAACACATAAGGTTATTACATAGTGCGAAACATGATATTAGAGAACCTGCATCTAGGAAGAGAATGGTGTTCGGTTTAAAAAACATATGTGAACCAGATCAAGAGATAAAGAATCCGATCGATTATTGGGAAAATATCGTCAAAGAGATCCATGAACGGATCCGTAAGATGATATCTTCTCCTTTAAAGATCGAAGATCCGAATACAATTCATCTGCGTTTATCTTCCTTGGAAAAAGAGATCATCACCTTTCACAAATATTTGGGGAAAGCTCTCACCTCTTTTATTCCTTGCAGAATTTCAGAGACTCAAAAAGCTAAGAAAATTGGCAAATTCCGCCGCATTTTTCAAGATATCAACAATGCATATGGAGAACTCAAATCTAAGCTTTTGGGGAAGCCATGCGACGAACATATTTGCTGCATGTGCCATTTTTCAGATAACATCAATGAGTTCTGGCCGATCAATAACAAGATCATCGAGATCTACGACAATCACGATCCAAAGCGGCCTCTGGTAAAAAAACAGTCTCATCCTTCCTTATTGGTCTTTACGTGCGGCGGAGGGCAAGGGCATTTCAGCGCCACGAAAGCGATCGGACAGAACATCGAAGGCAAGTACCACATTCTAGTCGCCAGCACCCTGGAAGAGACATTAGCGGCCAATGACATTTTAAAAAAATTCTCCTTGGACTTCTCGCAAGAAAGGCTCTACAACCACTTGTTAAAGAATGAAAAATTCAAATGGCTGAAATTAGTCACATTTTTCGGTCCCTTTATTTTAATGATGCAGCAACGGAAAATCGAACATTTGATCCGTTTGGAAGTGTTGAAGCAGAATCCCGATATGTTGATTTCATGCATGCCTTTCATGAACGCGATGTTTTTAAATGTCGCCAAAGAATTCAATTTGCCTCTTCTGATCCTGACGACCGATCTGGACACTCGCCCATTTACCAAAGGGATGAACTCTGCGACTTGCGACTTGACCTATCCCAATTACCGGATCACCTTGTCATACGAAGTTCCGAAAATGAGAAAAACTCTGGAAAGAAAGGTCCCCAAAGATAAAATCTGCATTACCGGATTTCCTGTAAGACCCGCATTCAATGATACGATCCCTGAATCTGAAATAGAAGCCATCAAACGAAAATGCTGCATCAGTCCGAACGAAAAAGTCATCCTCATTATGATGGGCGGCAATGCAGGCGTCGCCATTGAAAATTATGCACGGATCTTCGCTGAATTCAAAGACGAGGACCTGTCTGCAATCGACCAGAAAAAGATTCATGTCATCTGCTTATGCGGAGATCAGAAAAACTCTGACGACAAAGAAATGCTGGATAGGATCAACCGCCTTCTGCCTAAAAGCAGCCGCGTAAAAATTTCAGGCCTCACTCCAACTTCAGAGATTGCCCAGCTAATGACTGTCTCCGATGTCCTGATCACCAAACCCGGCGGATGCACTACGAATGAAGCCCTGGCAAAGAAATTGCCATTGATTTTCCATGCACCGTTTGCTCTCATGGATTGGGAAGTGGTCAATATGGAATTCTGCATCCACTTCGACATGGGCGTCCGGTTTAAAATCCAATCTCATTCCACAAGCCTGACCCCCCATGAATTGATCAAAAACAAGACCCGATTACTCCCTCTATTGAGAGATTCTTTAAGAAGACGCCTGGATTTGAAGAACGGCGAACAGCCCTTCGAGAAAAAAGACTTCAAAAAAGAGTTCTCAAAACTTCTAGAAGATCTGCTTCCTAAGATTTCTTGAGTATTGCCTTTTTTCATTTTTATCCTTTATAATTTTTGAACAATTTTAAAAGTTATTGCTCAAAGAGTAAAAAATGATTGATAGAACGGCTTTAAATCCTGCTAATAGTGCGATCATTCCTTATACGCCTCCAAAAAGCGCACAAGAATTCGTAGATGGAGAAGTCGTAAAGAAGGCGCATACAATTTTTGAAAAAGCGATTTATTTCCATTTGCAAGAATGTAAATGTTTGAAAGTACTCGATGATGATCTTTTGAAATGGAGATACCATACACATACGAATCCTATTCAATCATCTCAAGATTTCTTTTCAATTCTAAGAAAGCAAAACCTATTACCA
>DATIJE010000005.1:0-4700 GCA_035478995.1 Rhabdochlamydiaceae bacterium
TGCATGGCGGTGGTCGAAATGCCATTCTTCTTTTGAAGTTAGAGAGCAATGCAACCGGGCTGTTGTGTCTTGGATGAGCGATGCATGGTGTTTTTGACATTTTTCAGATACGAGAAGCTCGGATGGAGTCAGACGGAACAATTCATCCAGAAGTTGTTTTCCGTCTTCGAATTCCATAACGCTGAAGTCAGCGGTAGTCAAGTCGAGGACGGCGACTCCAAAGATGTGGTTGACCTGGGTCAATGCTGCCAGATAATTATTAGTCTTGTCCGATAGAAGGGAGGAATTGACAACAGTGCCTGGAGTGACGATGCGGACGACTTCTCTTTTAACAAGACCTTTGACAGTTTTCGGATCTTCCATTTGCTCAGCGATTGCTACTCTATAACCTTTAGAGACGAGTTTATCGACATAGGCTTCGCTTGTATGAGAAGGCACGCCGCACATGGGGATTTCCTGCCTTTTCGTCAATGTCAGGTCCAGTTCTTTTGCAATCAAGACGGCATCATCATAAAAAGCCTCATAGAAATCTCCGAGCCGAAAAAACAAAAGCGTTCCTGGGGACTGCTTTTTACAAGCATGCCATTGTATCATCATGGGAGAAGGATCAGAATTATGAACAGACATGGGCCTCATGGAGAATGATTGTCGATTTTATTGACGAAAAAACCATTTGGAAATCCAGCCTTGCTTCGATTTAGAAATTGCATCTGAAAAAGATTTTTCCACTGCCGGATGGCTGATTGGTTCGGAATAAGCTTGGCGGACCGGCTTTTCGGCTGTATCTTCGATCTCGCTCAAAGCTTTGGCAATTTGATTTTGACAACTGTGGCACCACAACTGAAGTTGCTTCAAGTGATCATCGAGTTTTTCCAGTTTTTTGCGGATTTTCTCAGGCGGTTCCCCAACCTGTTTGTACAGACGGCTAGGAGGAGTTTTAGCCTGCTGGGCAGAGAGTTTTAACTCGAAGATTTTGATGAGCAATGGGATCATGATTTTTTTTACCTGGTCGCGCAGTTGTCCAAGGCCAGGGTCGAATGAATCCTCGCTCTGATCAGATTGGGATGAATTTTCTGGAATTTGACCAGGCGACTGCTCACCAGCAGACATAAAAAAACTCCTTCAGGACGTGCTTGCTATAGAATATGGCAAAGCAGAATTTTCCTTAAGAAAATTCAACCTTTATGTAAGCTTGGATAAGGACAACAATGGGTGGCGATGCAACTGTATAAAAAAGAGAGCTTGGAGTTATTGCGGCAGAGGATCGATTTGGGGGAGGTCGTCTCTGCGCATGTGCAGCTCCATCGGTCGGGTGCTTCTTTAAAGGCATGCTGTCCCTTTCATGAGGAAAAAACGCCTTCTTTTGTCATTCAAAAGGGAGATACCCATTACCATTGTTATGGCTGCGGGGCGCATGGTGATGCAATTGCTTTTTTGATGAGCCATCTGAAATTGAGCTTCGTCGAAGCGATAGAGACATTGGCGGAGAGATTTCAGGTTTCCCTTGAAAAGGAAGAAGAGGGTGAGGAAAAGAAGGGTCTCAGTAAAAGCGCGATGAAAGGAGGGTTGGAGAAGGCATGCCGCTTCTATCATTTTGCCCTTCTCTATACAGAAGAAGGACACCAAGCTCTAAAATACCTATACGAAAGAGGGATCGATTTAGAGTTCATCCGTCTTTTTCAAGTGGGTTATGCTCCCAGACAGTCCGATCCGTTGCAAAAAGTCCTTCAATTTCAACAAGTAAGTACAGAAGTTCTCGAGCAAACTGGATTGGTTTCTACTTCATCGGGAAAAAGAAGGGACTTTTTTTCCGATAGGATCACATTTCCTATCCGTGATGCTATGGGAGCCGTCATTGGATTTTCCGCACGCAAGTTTAAGGAAGACACGTATGGCGGAAAATATATCAATACTCCAGAAACTCCTTTATTTAAAAAATCTCATGTCTTGTACGGCTTAAGTTATTGCCGACATCGGATCGCCAAAGATCGAAAAGCAATTGTAGTGGAAGGGCAGATCGATGCCTTGCGGCTGATCCATGCCGGTTTTAACTTTACCGTTGCCGGACAGGGAACGGCATTTGGAGAAAGCCATGTGAAAGAGTTGTTGCACCTTGGGGTGAACCATGTGTACTTAGCTATGGACGGCGACGATGCGGGAATGGAGGCTGCAGTAAAAATTGGGAACCTTTTTCAGAAAAAAGGAGTTGAAGTTGCTGTCGTTTCTATGCCTCCAGGAGACGATCCGGACTCCATTCTCAAAGAGCGCGGTCCTCCCGGTTTTTTACTGATGATCGATGAAAGTCGAGATTATTTGACGTTTCTTTTCCATCATCTATCTAAAAACTTGGACATCAGCTCTCCATCGAAAAAAAATGAATTAGTGCAAAAAATTGCCTCTGCTATCCGAGAATGGGAACAACCTGTGATGGTCCATGAAAGCCTGAAAAAACTCGCAAAAATTTCCAATATTCCCGAATCGATGGTTGGAATTACTGAATTTTCAATGCCTGAAAGCTTTGTGAAGCGCGCTGAAAAAATCATCTTCGGAAACATCGATCCCGACAGGATTTTGGAAACGGATTTATTGCGATGGATGCTCTTGATGGGAGAGACCCATCCTCGACTGATCGATATCGTTCAGGCCAATCTTGTGCCGGAACATTTTCGAATAGAGGTCTGCCGCCGCGTTTTTTCCCATTATTTAGAAATGTATTCAAGTAAAAAACCTCGTGATTTACTCTCCTTTGCCCTCGTTCTCAACAGTCCCGACGACCAAGCTCTTTTTTCGGTTATCATGCAAAAAAAAGTGAACCTGTTAAAAGCTGAAGAGATGTTGATAGAGACAATTAAAAAAATTCTGCAGAGGCAATGGATGGAAGAAAGAGAAAAGATCAAGATGAAAATTCACAGTGGCGCCTGCACGGAAGATGAAGTCTTAGAGCTAGCAAGACAATTTGACGAGATTAAGAGACAGCCTCCGGAAGTAAAAAAATGAAACGGAATAATGGCCCCCATCTCATTTTTTTTGATGATGAATGCGCCTTATGCAATTCCAGCATTAGGCTATTATTAAAACTGGATAAAAAACGGCGTTTTTTATTTGCTCCCTTAAATGGGTTGACTGCTAAAGAAATCCTCAAAGGGGATAGGGCTTTTCTACGGCATGAAAATTCGATGGTCTTGATTGAAAAATATCTAACTCGGGAACAACGGATCTGGATCCGAGGCCGCGCTGCATTTCGGATCTTATGGTTGATCGGCGGCCTCTGGAAACTTCTAGGCTGGCTGTGCTTTACATCCGCAGGCGACAGAACCTACCGTTGGATAGCACACCATCGCAAAAAGCTCAAAAAACCATCCAAGCCATTGCCTGATGACCCAAGATTCCTTCCATGACTTTTTTTATTCCTGGATTTTGCTAAAATCTAATAGGTGCTCGAAATAGGAAAAGACTTTTTGAAGCAGGCCGATCCGGTTTGCACGGAGAGCCTGATCATCGCACAGGATTTTGACTGTGTCAAAGAGCTTGGCCAGATAAGGCTGAAGATGCGCCATTAATTGAAAGGCTTTGATGTAGTTTCTGTCAGCCAGGGTTTCATGCCAATGTTTGTGCAGATCATCGAGCTGATGGGCGAGGGATTTCTCTGCCGGCTCATGGGCAAGAGAAGGATTGAAATGCATAAGCTCGGTTTTTGCAAGCTGTCCTTTCGCACGTTTATAGACTTCAAATAGCTTGCTGAATTCATCGCCCGATTTTCGAAATTCGTGCAAGGCTTTCACTTTGCAAAATTGATCGTAAGGATCGATGCACAGGCTTTGAAGAGAAGCTTCGATTTCGTCTTTTTTAAATCCATAGTCCTCGAAAACCCCTTTTGCGCGATTGGTCGCAAAGGACAGGATTTCTTCTATAACAGTCTCTTTAGACTTTGGATTTTGTTTCAGTTTTGGAAACACATCGGAGCAATCATCCAGGATCTGTTTTAAATTAAGTGTATGCTGTCCGTCGATCAAGATTTTGATGATGCCGATTGTTTGCCTGCGCAAAGCGTAAGGATCGCTTGAAGAGGTCGGTTTCAAACCGACGCTGTAATAACCGAGCAGGTTGTCCAATTTATCGGCCAAACTGATCAGTATACCGCATGGAGTTTTCGGCAGGTGGGTATTTTCACCTTTCGGCATCCAATGCTCTTCGATGGCAGTTGCAACTTCCTTATCTTCTTTTTGAGCCAAGGCGTAGTATTTGCCGACGGTTCCTTGCAAGTCTGGAAATTCACCGACCAGCAGTGAGGCCAAATCCGCTTTACATAACAAGGCAGCGCGCAATGCTTTCTTTTGATCGGCGATGCCCATAAGGGCATTTAATTTTTGTGTGTGAGAACAGATCCTCGTTACTTTTTCCAACATCGAGCCCAAATCTTTTTGAAATGTCATTTCTTTGAGCTTTCCATTGAATTTTTCAAGAGGTGTTTCCAAATCTTGTTCATAGAGGAATACGCCATCGGCAAGCCGAGCAGAAAGGACTTTTTCATTTCCTTTGCGGATCACATTATTGGGAGTAGTATCAGCTGTGATGATGAACAGGTTTTTCAATTTCCCTTTTTTATCTGCAACTGGAAAGTATTTTTGGTGTTCCACCATTTCTGAGATCAGAACCTCGGGAGGAGCTTTTAAAAAATTGGGATTGAATTCAGCGAAAGT
>DATIJE010000006.1:0-14002 GCA_035478995.1 Rhabdochlamydiaceae bacterium
GAAATTAGAGATTTAAAAACTACGTTTAAAAAGTCATTATGCGAAGTTGTAGAAGAGAGGTGGGCTGATAGCGTAGCCAAATCTTTCTATCCCATTCTATCGATCTCCGATGAGGCAGAACAGATCGCTGCTGCTCAAAAATGGACCGAGCAATATTTCGTGGGAGCAGATTATTTTAATAAATGGGAAGGGTTTACCTTTATTCATGGAAAAGTTGTAGCTAAGCTGCAACAAAAGACTTTATTTGCTTTTCACGCTTATTGTCACGAGATGATCCAAAAAAAGATAGAGGTAATGCAAACTCGAGCTGAAAAAGACCCGGTTTCTTTTGGAAGAATGATGAAAGAAGCGCATGCTAAATTAGAGAAAGATCCGACTTCCCTTTCTATTTTAGAAAAAGAATATGTTGAATTTACAAAGAATTTAGATTGCCTAACGCAGTTGCCTGTCATCTACAAAAAGATGGAATTATTGAGAAAATGTATATGGTATGGATATACGCTTCAAGAATGTCATCAGCCTATTATAGATAACGACACGTCTACTCTTATTTTTGAAAGAATATTCAATAAGGTATTGGAAAAAAGTAATGGGATCGAAGCTCCTCTCAGAATGGAATTCTACGAAGCTCCTCCTAAAAGAGAATGGCACAAAAATAAATTCAAATCCCAGCAGCATTAATTAAAAAGCAGACTTCCACAGGTTAAAGCACCATCAGCTTTGATTAATTCAGACATATTTATTTTTATCAAAGTTACTAGCTTTTGGTCACAGAGGTTTTGCAAGATTGCTTCACTTGCGGAGAATCCTTCCTGAACGATTAAGGTAGATCCAATTCTCAATGCGTTGGAAGCTGTAGATTCTGGGACTGAAACAAACATGTAATCACCATTTGTTGATAATTCAATGCTATCTTGAATTTTCATTCCTGCATGAGTGGCAGCTACAATAAGTGTCTCGGAATCAAAAAAGCTTATCACGGATTTGAGATGAAGACCTTCAACAACAGGTATGCCAATGACTTCAGTTTTACCTTGAAAAATTTCTTTAAGCTGGTTCAGGGCATATTCATTCGTTCGCTTCGAAAGACCCACAAATAGGTGCTTCCCTGTATACAGAATGTCCCCACCATCCATTGTACCCGGAGATTGAAGATGAATCATATTCTTTATTCCAAGCTCCTTGAGAGAGTGTGCTACAGGCACTTCTTCACCACGTCTTTCAAAGGCTCCCATTCTGCTAATAATAGCAATGTCACTCACAATAATGGCTGTATCTTCAATAAAATTACAATCGGGATGATTTGGATCAGCCTCCAGTCTAATGACCTCGGGAACTAACTTCTCTAACAAGTTTATGTAACTTTCATGCTGTTGTCTTGCTAAATTAAGATCAATGGGAATTGGGGGTGGATTTAGCTTTAAACTATCTTCGAATGAATCGGAAAGATCTCTTACTAGAGCACATCGATAAAATGGGGAATCCGCATAAGAGGTTGTTTGCCCAAAACAACAAAGAGATGGGTAAATGCTGATAAGAATTGCACATGTATATAAATTTCTCAAACCGTTTTTCATGAGATCTCTTCGTTAAAGGATTTAAATTTTTCGAATCATCAGATTAGCAGGAATATTTAGATTTTTCCAATAGTTCTGAATGGGGGCAGTGCTGCCCCATTTAGATCATGAAGAGATTGCAAATGAAGGACACCAATTTTCTTGATAAAAAATGCCCCCAATTCTGAAGTCTAATTTGTTACTATATTCAAAATCGTTGTTTCATGAGACTCTTGATCAATTAATGTCACTGTGAATGAAGATTGATATTCATTAACCGGAACGAAGAGCAGTTTATTAAAATGCGAATGCGGAAAAATTATTTGATCCCTTGCTGCTTTTGATGAAAAATCATTGTCTAATGCTTCATTGGCTTGCGAAGACTTAACTCCATCTATCACTGCAGGAATCGCTAATGGCCATAAAATTAATGAAGCTGCGCCATATCCGGCTGCTCTGCCTACAGTTGAAGTGTGGACTTTCTCAGAAACTTCCTCAGGTCTGGCGCAAGACAAACTAATCCTATCTAAAGAAAAAGAGTAACTCTTATCAGAATTATTTTGAATATAGAGCTGAATGGGTTGATACCCTTTTTTGAGGACATCCCTGTCTAAATATTTCTTACAGTCAGCCTTGGTAAATGCCTTGGCTGTAACAAAAACGTTATTATTCGTCCCATAGGTAGGCGATAGCATAAGTTCTGATGAAAGACTATTTAATGATGCAGCACTATAACTTGCACAACCTGAAAACAAAATTCCAATGATTGTAAATACGGAAAGAGGAATTAAAATCTTTTTCATAAATATCTCCGATTAGAAAAACAATGCAGTTTATTATTTTATTGTGAATCATTCAATTGAAATAATTTCTTTAGTTTTAATTATTAAACTTTTGTTAATATAATCAATAGAAGTTAAATTTTCTAATGTTTTTACGACTTTAGAAATTAAACCTAAATAAGCCTTTAGCTTTTTAATCGTCATCAAGTTGCAAATAATCAAGAAAGCGACTTAGGGAAAATTAGTGAACCCAGAAATGCATTGTCAAAAATCAGCTAAAGAAATAAAAAATGCCCAAATGTTGTGCCTGACAATCAAATGAATCAAGAGAATCTATGAAAATCGCAATAAGCTCTGATGAGTATTTTCCAATTATCGATGAACTAATCGCTGATGTGAAGCGAAGAGGATACGGAGTCCTTTATTTCGGTCCTTTAAAAGATGAAAAGCCTCAGGATTGGCCAGACCTTAAAAGCCATTGCTGAAATTAAGTCAGGAAACGCCGAGGAAGGGATTGTGCTATGCTGGACAGGAACCGGGTGCACTCTTATCGCCAATAAGGTTATGGGAATTCGCGCGTCATTATGCGTAGATGCGGAAACCGCAAAAGGTGCGCGAAAGTGGAATCATGCGAATGTGCTGGGATTGAGTCTTAGAACTATATCTGGACCGATTTTGAAAGAAATTTTGACTGCATGGTTTGATACACCCTTCACTAATGATGAATGGAATTTGCTGCAGTTGAAGCGTGTTGAAGAGGTAGAGCATGCATGGTCTAAGTAGAATCTTCCGGTCTATATGCGTTCAATCATAAATATCATTGATCTCTAAGAAACTCGAAAAAAAGACTATTCTAATTTAGGCATCCTGGGACCCTGAGATGCGTTACTCATCAGATTAAGCAGGTCAAGTCCAAAGGCTTTTGCGTAGTTTTACAAGGCGAATCAACATTTCTGTGTCTTCTTCATCCTGTTCGTTTTCCAGTTTATGACAGATTGCAAGGATTTCATGTGCGCGTGCTTTTTCTTCATTCGTTTCATCCTCAACATCTGGCCACACGTCATTATCTTGCGTTTGAGTATTTTTGCTTCGCTTATCGCAATAATCGCTCCAGCCGCTTGCATCTATTGGATCGGGGCGTTTCGGACGAACCTCCTTCCACCATTTATAAAGTGCAATCGTCTCAGCAGCTGCCAAAGCTTGATGTGTGGGTTTTCCAAAATCTAGATCGTTCTTATTAACCCAATCGTCGTCATATCGAAGGCCGGCTGCCCAATTAAGATATTCCAGTCCAGCTTCTGGATTGCGCCATTGATGAATATGAAAGATAATGCGATACCAACGCCTGCGATAGTTTTTGTTTTGATCTGACCAAACTAGATGATGCCATGCCTGTTCGATTTCGACAAAGTCTACGAGCGAATCAAATGCGGAATGCATCATTCGCGTCTCGAAATCATGCCATTGACCAGGTCTAAGCTGGGAAGTAAGAGCGTGCGTTTTAGAAATCCATCGATTGTCACAGTAACAGCGAAGGGCATTCAGACGATTTTTGGGCCAGTTAAGAAAGTTTTGAGCGTAGTCAAGGCCCTCTTCGGCAAGCCAATAGCGGAACTGTTTTTTTCTAGCAGATCTTTCCCAGGTATTCCATTGTTTTGTGGTGCCAGCGTAAGGTTTTGGTGTGCCTCGAATCCAATCAGCGAATTTTGAACACGACCAATAATTTGATGCCATGATTGCGTTTGATGCCAACGATATCCATTGCTGGATAAGGATTTAAGATTACTTGAGTCAGGCCTATTGGCTTACTTTAAATATTAGCTTGCCCATAGAGCTATTTAAAGGAGAAATTCTAATTAGATGGGTAATTTTTTCCCAATCAAAAGTTGAGTAAGGTTATTATACCGATCAATGTTTCCCGTATGCAGACCCGATTGGGGATCCTCAATTTTCAAATAAGGTATTTCTGAGTTTCAAAAAATTTAATGATTTTTAATGCAATTAGCTTAAAATATGGGGCTTAGAGAAAAAGTGCATTATTTGCACTAAAAATGACAAGAATTGGAAAATCTGGTATACTAAAAAGTAGTTAGCATGAAGGGGGTACGCATTCCATATGAATGAAAAAGAGTTAGGAAAAAGAATCCAACTTGCAAGAGAGAAACGAGGGTTAACCCAAGAAAAGGTCGAGCAGCGCATAGGGCTCCCTCAAAAAGCAATGACCCGCATTGAAACGGGCCAGAGGATTCCCTCGACTCTTGAACTTGCTAAACTTGCCGAATTATTTCACATGCCCATTGGAGATTTTCTCAAAGACGAGGCAGTCGATGAAGATCCTCTTACTGCCTTGCATCGTGTTGCGCCTGGATTGGAGCAAGATCCCAAAATCCGAGAAGAGGTAGATCGATGCGTGCATCTTTGCAAAGAAGGAAT
This sequence comes from Rhabdochlamydiaceae bacterium, assembly GCA_035478995.1. GTDB lineage: Bacteria > Chlamydiota > Chlamydiia > Chlamydiales > Rhabdochlamydiaceae > DATIJE01. Next base: position 4,772 of record DATIJE010000006.1, read on the forward strand.
TTGTTTGGAAAGACTGCTGGACCAACCTCCAAGGCGCCCTGTATTATTTTATCCCAATGAAAAACCCGATACAATTTCGACGGTTATCAAACAAGGAGAAATGGCAGCTAAAGAAGAACGAAGGCGGCTTGGAATAGGCAATATTCCTATTCGTGATATTATCGAGTTGCTATCTTCCCAAGGGATCTGGTGCGCAGCAACTCCCTTGCCTCCTGAAATGTCAGGTCTTTTCCTGTATCGTCCTTCGATCGGAATGATCATTCTCATAAATGCTACCCATGGACGCTCAAGACAAAGATTTTCTTGTGCGCATGAATATGCTCACGCTCTTTTCGATGCAGATCATCACATTTTGATTTCAGATAGCACAAACTTCTCCGAATTGCTTGAAAAACGAGCAAATGCATTTGCAGCAGCTTTTTTAATGCCCGAGGAAGGAATTGCGGAAATCATGCAATCTTTCAATAAAGGTCACGCCAGTAGAACCTCTTTCGCAATTTACGATGCATCAACCCAAGGCGCTATTGAAACTGAAGAACGTCAATTTGCCAGAAACCAAAAACTTTCACCTCAGGATGTAGCATTTATTGCCTACCGCTTTGGAGTCAGTTACCAAGCAGCTGTTTATCGACTTCATAGCTTGCGCTATTTATCCCAAAAAGAACGAGAAAAATTATTAGAAGAGGAATCCAAAGGTAGAGATTACCTCCGTCTTTTAGATCTCGAAGATTTGGAACAGATTGAAAATAGTCCGTTGATGCAGCGCGAGCTAAGAACTTATGTTTCTCGCTTAGTTATTGAAGCTTATAGACAAGAAAAAATATCCCGTGGCCGCGTTATTGAATTAAGCAAGCTGCTCAATTTACCTGCCCAAGATCTTCTAGAATTAGCCGATATTGAAAATGAGTAAAAATACATCCTGCGACGCCTCAGTTCTTATTAACTTTCTTAAAATCAAACGCATTGATCTTCTTGAAAAATGCTCTCACTCTTTTTTTATTACGGATCACGTTCAAGACGAAATCACTACTCATTATCCAGATCAGCGTGCTTATTTAGAGAGAGCGTTACATCAAAATATACTTCAAAGAGCCAATGTTGAGGCATCTCAAGAATTCACAATATTTGCAGAATTAGGCAAAAGCGGTCAGTTAGGATCTGGAGAGTGTGCCGCTATAGCGGTTGCCAGCCATCGTCAATATTATTTGGCAATCGATGATAATCAAGCTATCAAAAAGGCTTCGGGATTACTCTCTTCGCACTTCATTCTTCGTACTCAAGATATTGTTGTAGTTATGATCCAAGAACAACTGCTGGGAATAGATGAGGCTGATGATCTGATTGAGACATGGGCCGCACAGCACCGCTTCAAATTAAAAATTAAAAGCTTTAGAGAATTAGTTTCTTCGCCATTAAGTACTTAGGGTCATAATAAATAAGAAAAATCTATATTTTTTTCCACAGCTCCCCAGTCAAAAGTTCTGAAAACGTCCAACTGCCCTCATTTTTAAAAGACAAGTGCAGAATGGAACAAAGATTTAGCAACGCGTACGGATGCATTTGTCTTTTGCATAATGACTGAAAAATGATGTGCAAATTTGTTGATTTTCTAGTAAGCTCGCGCGTCGCAAAATGGAGGTGTTTGATGAAATTCACAACTTGGTATCGAGAATTGCTTATGAAACGCAAGGGTTTATTTTTGTTTGTCTTTTTATGGCTTGCCCCGACGCTCACTAACGCACAGCTTTCATCAGAAGATCCTGTCGGCGTTCCTTCTTACCTGAAGGATCTTGAAGAATTGGGGTATTGTGTTATTCCACAGGTGCTTTCGGTTCCTGAAACAGAGCTCTTATACCAACGCGTGTGGCATGAATTTATTGAGAAAGCATGGCCAAATTGCAGGATGGACGACAGAAGCTACTGGAAAGATGCATTTCCGATGCATAACAAAGTAGGGATTTTCGCTGGCCCTGCCGGCCAGATACAGGTCATGTGGGATTTAAGACAGGATCCTCGCATTATCGATATATTTGCTCGGATATGGAACACGAACGACCTTATCGTAAGCATGGACGGACTATCCCTTATGTGCCCGCCAGAGATAAGGGAAGGTAATTATGAGCCATGGCCCCACGTTGATCAGGCGATTTTAAGGCGGCAAGACGACGTGGCACACAACAATAATCCACCCATTGACTTCGTCAGTGAGTCATCGTTGAGAACAAAGCCGTTTACTATCCAGGGACAGTTCTTATTTGAAGATTCCTTCGAAGGCGATGGAGGGTTTTACTGCATTCCGAAGTCGCATCTCAAGTTCAAAGAATTTGCTCCCAAACTAGAAGCCCTCGACGCACTAGAAGTCTCCAAAGAAGAGAAAAAGAAAGCAAGAACTGACTATGTGCAGGACTTTTTCGGCAACGGCACAGATGAATCTGGAAACCCTTATTGCATGAAACATGTAACAGCTCCTCGCGGCTCTCTCATTTTATGGGATTCAAGAACCGTTCACTGGAATCAGCATGCAAGCAAGGATAGGCCCCACAGCGACAACCCCAAAGTAAGAATGGTTGGCTATTTGTGTTACGTGCCAAAGGTAAGGCTAACGAACGAGATCAGGGCTTTTAGAAGCGAAATTTTTGAAATGGGTGTCTCCACTGGTCATAACCCTGCCTTCCCCGAGATTAAACGTACCAATGACCACATCAGGCGAGGGTTTGAAGGATATCTTGAAGATCCAAGCTATATTCAGCCAAAAATCCATCTCACTCCAGTGGGCGAGTCATTGCTTGGTCGATACTAGGAAAGCGTTTTGTACCTTTTTGAGCAGCGGAGAATAGCGATGTCTTTTTTTACAAATATCATAAGCAGCGAGCGTGTGAAATCTTTTTTCTGGGGAAGTATTAACGAAGTTCCTTCTAATCCCAAGACTCTTGGCGAGGTATATAAAGAAAATCTTTCCACATTCTCTGCAAGATCCGTTAGCCTAGATGGATGCATTAAAAACTGTATTACAAGCGTTGAAAATGTCCTTCAGCCAGCGGATTGCGACCTTTCTGAAATAAGCCAAAAAGTGATTGAATTCCATCTAAATAATTTTAACAAAGCTGTAGAAGAGACTTACTTGTATGTTAATGAACCAGACATTGTAAACACTGAGTTTAAAAAGTCATTGTGCGAAGTTATAGAGGGAAAATGGGCTGTTACAGTGGCCAAATCTTTTTATTCCATTTTATCGATCTCCGATGAAAAAGAACGAGTCGCTGCTGTTCAAAAGTGGACTCATCAATATTTTGTTGGAGTAGATTATTTTAATAAATGGAAAGGATTATTCACTTTCATTCAAAAAAGAGACTTCGTAATAAATCTGGAACAAAAGACTATATTGGCGTTGCACAATTATTCCAATGAGGTAGCCCAAGAAAAAATAAAAGTGATGCTAGCTCGAGCGGAAAAGCATCCGCTTTCTTTTGCAAGTATATGGGAGACAGCGATGGCTAAAGAAAAAGAAGATCCAAACTCCCTTTCTATTTTAGAAAAAGAATATGTTGAATTTAGACAGATTTTGAAACAACCTATTGCATCTCATTCCATGATAATGAATAGGCCAGATGTCGATAAAAAAATAGAATTATTGAAAAAGTGTATATGGGATGGATATATACCGAACGTGATTCAAAAATCGAATTGAGCTCCCACACTAATTCCATGAAAACTCAAGTCGCCTTGGCTCCGGATGGGGACGCTAGAAATCGTGTCTTGACCTCGGAAGTAAAAAGTATAAAAAAGTTCATTTTGGTTCAGCCATTGAGATAACTCATAAGCTGCGCGAATCCGTAAACGATATCGTTCGCATCGAAAAAAGGTTTCCCAGCCTAATCCTATTGCCTCTTCAAAACTGAGGCGCACTCTCCGGAGATGTTCAGACACTGTGAAGTTAAGCGGCATGGGGGGAATTTTACCTTCTCCCAGTCCTTGATCATTTAGATTTTTCATATGCACTCTAAATTTTCCATACAGGACATTGCCAGCAAGTTGAGCAAAAACATGCCAATTTTTACTCAAAAGGCAGGCGAGTTCTGTGCCGCCCCTTAATCCGAATCCCGCGAAATCATTCTTGCCTTTAAACGTTACCTCTCTTGTAAAAGGAGGAGCATTTTCTGCGAGGAGGAATACGCTATTATATTTTACTTTATAATCTTGGTCGATCCATGCTCCTCGAAATCCGAAATAAGGATTTAAAATGAACCTTTTGCTAAGGAGAACACTTTTTCCGAAGTCCAGGTCCAAAGTATTGTAATCGACATGCCAATGCGCTGATGCCTTAGAGGCTCCCGCTCTTAATTCAAAAAGCAGATTGACCCATGGAGAGATAATCGTGTCTACGTTGCCAACTTGCGACTCTATTCCTCTAGCTGATGCTGTGGCATGAGCATGATTGCGAATATGCGTCCAATTGAGATTAATCGCCCAACAATCAAAGTTGTCAAAGGCATACCCGACGCCTAAGCGAAAGCCGGGGTCCCATTCGAAATGAAGATCGAGCAATTTCGTATTGGCAGTCGAAGATGCGCCTATCAAAGGTGTGGCGATCATTTTTGTGCCATATTCTAATCCATCTTCATCCGCCTTCCAATACAGAAAATCTATGTGCGCATTGAAATTTCTACATAGCAGATCAAGTGGTCCTTTGGTTTCTATTTTGCAATGAGCATTTTCGTTTCTATCGATGCTTGCAAGATACATGGGTGCTTCTTCCGAATTTATTTCCATCACTGTTGGAAGGCACTTCTGTATTGTTTCCTTTTCGCAGAATGAATCGATATAGGCTGTTGGGCTGCAATGGAGTTCTGTGTTTGACAAGAAGATGCCGGCGGTGATCGATAATCCTATGCTGGTCCATTGTGCTCGATGCAAATTTTTTTTTGTTTTCAAGGTTGTACCAAAGTAATTTTTTTGAATCGCATTTTTATGGTTCAGTAAAAAATTTGCAATCTAATTTTTAAGCATGCGCTCGCTCATTCTCAATCTCACTTTTCCTATTTAATTTTTCTATTTTTGTTTAATCATTTTTTTAATTAGTTCACATTAATCAGATCGTTATTTATAATTAGGATAGTTTGTTATTTTAACTATAAATAATTTTATGCATGTTAGTTTAAATGATTTTGCTTATTCGGCCCAACGGATTGAAAATAGATTAGGATTTGATGATATTGAAATGTTTGATTTGGCTAATAAACTATCGGTTATGAAGATTACAATGGACCGATTGGCCAAACAGGGATTTCATTATGTCGGTGATACAAAATCTGACTCAAAGGCTTACACTGATGTTTCAAAAAAAAGAATTTTTATTGGAAAAGATAAAACAACTAGTGAAGCCTGTTTAAGTCTAATGTATGAAATGACAAATGCGACAAATGCATATAGAATAAAAGAGATACAGTCGAGTTACCTGTCAGATAAAAGTCCTAATAGAGAAAGAGCCATCGAATATGCTCAAGCCATACTTGGCATAGAAGCAGAAGCTGTTTTTAATAGATCGATTGCTGCGATTGATTTAGGACTTGAACATTTAATAAAAAACAAAAAATATCTAGAAATTGTCAAATTAAATCAGGATAATCCTGATGCTGCGATTAAAGACATCCATTTAGAAATGCTTGAAAATGGAACAGTACACAATGGTAAGAAAAAGGCTCTAGATTATTATATCTCTCAGTATTTTGAATGTAATTACAACAGTCATACGCTGTAAATGTCTTCCATCATTTAAATTAGGTGTGTACCAATTGCGGCTGAGGCACTTTATGCTGAACTGCAACAGCAGCTCTTGCTCTGAGAGTAGTCAAAATTTTCTGACCAGTATGTGCACCTTCTTCTGGCCATTCACTGGGGATTCCCATTCCAAGATGTTCGATGGCATCTAATTTATTCGCGACGTTTCTTAATGAAATGACATTAATTGACCTACCTGTCCATTGAGCGATTCGGTCTTGTAATTCTTTACATTCTCTATCATCTCCTCCATCAAGAATGAGATACGCCAATGTGGTATCAGTAACTGGGATATCATGCGAAAAACCAGCCCAATAAGTATTCTGATTGATTGTAAAGCCGTGTTCAAGAGAACTCAAACGTTCAATATTTCTTTTAAATGCTAAAATGCAACGACCGAATCCAACCTCAGGTCGCGTCGAAACAAATGCACCGCGAAATGCTTTTTCATGACGCACTTCAACTTTTCTAGATTTCAGAATGGATTCTAGAGCATGTTCAGATGTTGCGTGAAAGAGGAAGGCCCGGTTGAATGCATTTGCCCGATCCCATGAGCTGTTTATTCTTTGATCCACTTCTTGGCTGGAAAGCCACTGTATTTGTCTCTCATGTAACGATCTGGTGACGGGTTTATAAACGATATCTGCCAAGTTTTTGCGGACAGACTTCAAGTTTTCCGAGCCATCGCGACTGAAAGTATGGACAAACCAATGTTTATTTTCTAATGAACCCTGCTTCCAAAATTGTCGTAATTCCTTAAATGGAGCTTGTTCTTTACCTGTTTCTACGCGATGCGCCAATAGCTTATGGGCTTCAGGTGTATTTTCATCATGTTCGAGCGGTGGCGGCGATGGGGAATAACGAAAAAATGTAAATACATCAGGCCTGATCATTCCCGTTAATGAACCGAGAATGGTTAACCTAACAAACCAAGCAGCTCTTTGAAAATGTTCATGAACTTCGGTATGATTCCATGTTGCTGGATGCAAATGGCATACGTTTCTTAAAATGGGGTGGGCTCTTTTATAGATGCCGACCAGGAGATGCGTAGAAGCATCAGCAACTGCAAAAATTGAGGCAAAGATAGCGACAGAACGTGCTAGAACTTCAGATTGAATCACATGCCATACTTTTGCCCTGAACCTTACAGATTGGCCAGGCTCTACTGGAGGCAGAGAAGATCGCAGAGTTAAAACTGGATCGATGATCACTTTTTCACTTAAAGAGAATGATACGCTTAGCATACTTTTACCTGAAAAAACATCTATGGAAGATGGAGAGGATAGTTTAGCATTTTCAGACTATGAGTCATAGATCAAAAAATGTATTGTACTTACTTAGTTTTGCTGTACCTGGAGGGATTGTGGGGCAGAATATCGATGAAGTGAATCGCGATTTTTACAATAGTTCCGGGGATTCTTTTGATAAATTCCCATTTGAAACGATCCTTCCAGATCTCCTTATGAAATATCATAAAGGCGATGAGGTTTTAGAAATAGGTTCTGGAGCCGGGGCTCTTGCAGCATGGTTAGCTAGGATTGGGCATAAAGTCACTTGTATAGAGCCTGCGCAAAAGCTTGCTGAAAGAGCGGAGGCAAAAGGACTCAAAGTACACTGCTTGAATATTCAGAACTTTCACACCGAACACCAGTACGATATGGTCATTGCGATTTCTTCTTTGATTCATGTACCAAAAATACAATTACCTTTACAAATCGAAAAAATTGTCACACTTCTAAAACCACAAGGAATATTCTTCGTGAATTTTATCGAGGGAAAAACGGAAGGATTCGAAGATCCAACGAATGCAGGTAAAATGAGATTTTTTTCAAAATGGGACGAAAAAGAATTAGATCTCTTTTTATCACGATATTTTGACGTCCTCGAAAAACATAGGATTTACAGTAAAAAAATGGATTGCACCTTTTTGCTAAGACTCTGCCAGGTTAAAGTCTTTGGCAAAAATGCTCGAAGGCGTTCTTGACCATTTCGAGATTTTCGAACCAAGGGAGATGCCCTCCATTATCGACATTAATTAGGTCAATATTGGAGCGCTTAAAACGTTCGTCTTTCTGAAAGAGGTAATAAGGGCATATACAATCGTAAGTACCGGTCACGATCAAAGCGGGAATGTTTTGCGGAACCCAAATGTTGGAAAAATCGAGTTCCAGAACCTTATGTTGCCACCAAACCGCAGGTTGAAAACGAAAGGGAAAAGAAGACATAATGGGTCTTGCTTTATCTAAGGTTGTCGCAGGGAAATAATAAGGCATGCAAGCATCGAGGGCTATTTTGAAAGTCGCATCATTAGGGCATTGAATGAAATTCTGCATTTCTTTATCGATGCTTGGCAAGTTGTATTGTTCTGCATACGAAACTGCTTCTTCTTTCCATAGAGAAGGAGACGAGTTCAAAAAGATCATTCCTTTCAGATGTTTTTCAAGATCAGGAAAAAAAAGAGGGAACATCCCTCCGAAAGAATGACCGACAAGAATTGGATTTTCAAATTTTTGAATCATGGGAATAAAAATCTCAAACCATGAATCATAAGAATAATCAGCAGGAACAGATTCAGTATTGCTGCCATTGCCAGGAAGATCGATAAGCCAAACATTTCCAGGCAGTTCTAGATTGTCTACTAGCGTGTGTAGATAGCTGGAATCTCCACCAGGCCCACCGGGTAGAAATAGCCAGTTGTAAGGCTTTCCCTCGTGGGATGCGACAAGTTCATAGCGAATATGGTTCGTATCGTGGAAATAATTGAGCATTGGTAATGGCTTTTTACAAAAGAGAAAAGTTTACAAATTGCATCCTTTTTCGGGAATACAAAATTCTTGGGATTGAGAATTGTGAGCATCTCCTAATCTTTCAAGGATCAACTGCGCTTCATTCTCATCGATCAAAACGAATTGATTGAGATTTTGTTCATAGCAATAAACATGCGCCTGGGCGATGTCGAACCACCACCCATGAATTCGAAGCTGCTTATTTTCTATCCTTTCTCGAATATACGGGTAGCTTGCGAGATGCTGCATTTGTTCTAGGACATTGACTTGAGAGATCTGATTCTGTTCTGACAGAGAGGGGTTGAGGACCAATCCGTTTCTGACTTTGTTTAGAGATTCTTCTCCATATTTTAGCCAGGATTGGAGATGTGGACAGGAAAGGGTGTCTATTCCTTGAGCAAGCGCTTGCATCGCCCCACACTCAGAATGTCCGCAAACGATGATCTCGGAAACATTTAAAGAGAACAGAGAAAATTCGATCGCCGCGGGAACACTGGTTTCATGATGAGAGGAAGAAGCAGGGGGGACAAGATTGCCGATGTTTCGAATAACGAACAAGTCTCCGGGATTTGTAGAAGCGAAGAGATTCGGTACAACCCGGCTATCAGAACACCCGATGAAAAGAACATCTGGCTTCTGTCCAAGAGCAAGCTTTGCGAAGAGCGTT
>DATIJE010000007.1:0-12928 GCA_035478995.1 Rhabdochlamydiaceae bacterium
AAGGTGGAAGCCTAATGCAAACGGTCATCTTGATCGTAATTGCTCTAGTGTTCTTTTATTTCATCTTATGGCGTCCGGAACAAAAGCGGCGCAAAGAGATGGACAAAAAGCGAAGCGGCCTGAAAAAGGGCGATCGTGTGACAGCTATGGGGATCATTGGAACTGTTGTGAAGATCCAAGATACCTCGATCATTTTAAAAATGGTTGATGGTTCGACAAAGATCGAAGTGTTGAAAGCTGCGATTACAGACGTCGTTCCTGGCACTGAAGAAGATGCCAAAAAAGCCGAAGTCACCACAGTCGAGCATAAGGAAACTCCTTAAGCCTCAAATTCACTCAGGCTGTTTGTCCATTGGGGGAACGGCCTGATGATTGTTCTTGTTAGCGCTTTCCATTTCAGCTATTTTACCATTAAGCGATTCGATTTTATCATTAAGAGTGAAGACGAGCTTTACTAATTCATCTGGTTTTATTCCTAGCGGTTCCATATCCTTCAATAACCTTGCGATTCTAATATCTTGTTCTTCAATTGTTTTTTCCTTTTCCTCTATCAAACTTCGAAGAGCTTCGGTAGCTTCCACTTTATTGGACAGTTCTTCGTCATACACCTTGTTAGCCTGTTCAAATAATCCTCTTAGATTTTCTAATTGTATCTTTAGATCTTTATTTTCTTTTGCGGTAGTTGTCATTTTCGTCTGTTTTTTGGCTAATTCCTCATTGAGCTCGTGCAAGATTATAACCCGGTTCTCCAGAATACTATTTTTTCCTATTTCATCTTTAAGCTTCTCTTTTTCTTCTTTAAGCCTCAGCTCAAGATGATCCTTTTGTTCAGCAATGCGCTTATAAATAGAAGATATTTGATCATTTTCTTCTTTAAGATCAGCTAGTTCTTGTTTTAACCGTTGATTCTCCTCTTGTAATTCTTTAAGTGAAATTTCTGTGTTATCGGTCTGTGTTTCTATTTCGAACGTTTCTGGAATGTGTTTCTTCTCTTCGATTTTTTTGAGACGATTCAATATATCGTCGTCTTTTTTACTGATCTCTTTATCTTGCCGCCTGATTTCTACGCCTAAATAGGCGATCATGAATTTAAGGATTTCCACAGGATCTTTTTTGTCTTTTAATTTATCCTCCAATTGATATCTCATAATGAAATCAATAAGATCGTCATTCTCATAGATCCAGGCTAAGAGCTCTGTACTTTCTCTTGCACGTTCATCCATATTTTCAGAGAGCTTTTTTTGAAGTAAGGCAATTTTTGCAGTTAAACTATCTATTTCTTTTTTTAAATCTATAGATTCCAAATTACTTACAGAAAGCGCTTGGGAAGCTTGTAAATTATTTTTAACCAAAGATGCGTTGAGCACCTGGTTTTCTTGATGTTGGTCATTGAGTGCATGGTGTTGCTTTGAAAGTTTGCGAAGTTGATCTTCAAGTTTGGAGATTTCTTGAAGTGCCTTATGTAATTGTTCAACATATCTTTTTCTTTCTGTTTCATAAAGGCTTGAAGCGTCTTTTTGTATATTGGTTAACCGGTGCGCATATGCAGCTTCAGCCTCTGCTGCGTTTTTAAGTATTGTTTTTTGGTTATTCAATTCCTCTTGATGTGTTTGTTGTAGATCTTGATATTGTTTTTGTAGTTTTTCAAATTCTTCAGTTTTTTCTTGTAATTTTTGTTTATAGTCTTTTTCCAAAGAAGCATATTTATTTTTGAGTCCTTCAATCAAATCGTCTTTGTCTTTGACTTCCTTTTCATGCGCTTTTCTTAATCCGTCCAGTTCTTTACGGATTGCATTCGCGTCCTGTTCGAATTTCTGCGTAAGAGCTGTGATTTCTTTAGTTTTATTAGCTAAGTCTTTGTCATAAATTTCTTTTTGGAGTGTAAGAGATGTCTGTAATCGAATCAATTTATTAGTTTGTTCGGCTAAAAGATTGTCCTTATAGTTTAAATTACTATCTTGAATGAATAATTGTTGCTCATAATCTAACAATTGACTGTTGAAAGATTTCACTTCTTCATTATATTTTTCTTCTAATTCTTTTTTTTCTTTTTCTAGTTTTGTTTGATTAAGTTGAAGATCTTCTAAATTCTTTTTAAGATCGGCGCAAATTTCAAGCAATTGATCCCGTTCTTTTGTTCGATCAGTCAATTCAGCAGTTTTTATCGCTAGTTGTTTTTCAAGGTTTTTTGCTTTCGTCTGGTTTTCCAAAGTATCCGCGGCAAGTCGTTCGCATCTTTTTTCTAAAGTTTTAATATGATCGGTTAATGCTTGAACTTTTCCTTGAGTGTCTAACAATTGATATTTCAGATCATTAATTTGATCATCGTGGGCTAGTAAACTTTTTTGAAGAATTTCACAATCATCACTTAATTCGTTCCGTTCTTTTGTGCGAGCAATCAATTCAGCAGTTTGTATTTCTAGTTGTTTTTCATTGTTTTTTGCTTTCGTTTGTTGTTCCAAAGTATCCGCGGCAAGTCTTTTGCATCCTTTTTCTAGAGTTTTAATATGATCGACTAATGCCAGAACTTTTTGTTCTGTATCTAATAATTTTCTTTGCAGATCATTATTTTCATTTTGTTTTTCCAGAATTGCACGTTGATTGTCCAAGATCTCATCATCAAGAGAACGAATTTGTTTTTTTAGAAGGTCTAACTGTTTGTTACTTTCTACCAATCCATCATGTAAAGATCCTTCTGCGTCTGTTTTTTCTTGTAATAATTTCAATCGTTCTTTTTGGAAATCCCCTTGGAGAGAGTCGCATTGTTCAGACAATTCGTCTTTTTCGTCTGTTAAACAGTTTAATTCATCAATTGTTGTTTTTAATTGGTTTTTTATGTCGTCGATATTCGATTTAAGGGCCTCCGCTTCTTCATTTTTTTTCAAAGAATCTTCACTCGATTCATTTAATTTTTTTTGAACATCTAATAATTGTTGTTTCAAATCATTAATTTCATCTTGTTTATCACGAATTTCATTTTGATTGTTTTGGATCTGATTCTCAAGAGAAGAGATAATAGAATCTTGATTTATAGGAGGTTTTTTTTGATCGTTATGATTGGATTTGGGATTTTGTAATTCTTCTTCTTCCGACTCTTCTTCCGGACTTGGAAGGTGAGATACGCGTCCCTTTTCGATTCCATTGGACTGATGGGGGGGCTTTGGCAAAGACTCATTGATTATATCTAATATCTCTTGTGCTTTTTCACCACTGTTGGGAGTGTATGTAATTTTTCCTTCGACCGTTTTTCGGATAAAGGTGATTCCCTCTTCTGTGACTTTCATGTCTACATCGTAAGACTGAGGAAGATCGAGACCTAATCGAGTTTGAATTTCGGGGAGGAGGTTGTTTTTTATCACGAAACGATTCACTTTTTGAGCAATACGTTGCACGAGTGCTGCGTCGGTATTTTCTCCAATCTTATGCCCGTGATTATAAAGCTTAATAGGAGGATTAAGGGTAATAGGATCTTTTAATATGTTTGTCATATTTTTATTAGTATTTAGGTTATGTTAGTTAATATGCATTAATTGTACTATTTTTTTTAAAAAATGTCAATATAATATAAATTACATAAAATTAAAATGTTACAATAATAGTAAGGTTTTAAGAGGTTGACTTTAAGGGTGTTATAATGAACTCTCAGCAAGAAGTTATGGAATAATGCGTAAATATCTGAGATTTTGTATATTTTCGTTTTAAATTATTGAGGTTCGATGTTTGCAAATCTGCGACTTCGGTTCTTTGCCCTTTACTTTGTTCTTTCAGCTGTTCTATATGCACAAGATCCTGATAGTCTGTATCTTACATGGACACAGGACCCGACAAGCACAATGACGGTGCAGTGGCATACTCCAAAAGAAGAACGGGAGACACTTATTTATTATCAAAAAATAGGAAGCGATGTTTGGAAGGATAGGGCAGGAAACTGTAAGGATATTTCAAATTCCAGGTTAGCGATTCATACCATTGAACTGGAAGGGCTTGAGTCCGGGGCGGATTATGTTTTTCATATTGGGAATGAGCAAAAAAAATACCACTTTCGGACCATGCCCAGGAATACGGACAAACCGGTTCATTTTGTGGTAGCAGGGGATGCTTATTTCTACCTGTATATATTCAGAAAGATGAATGCGCAAATTGCAAAAAAAGACCCTGATTTTGTAGTCATAGGCGGGGATATCGCCTATACCAATGGCCACGTGACTTTCTTCAAAGGGAAAGACTGGGAAATGAAAAGATGGGGTACATTTTTCCAGGAATGGAAAGAACAGATGGTCACTTCTGATGGAAGACTGATACCCATGGTTATCGTGTTAGGGAACCACGATCTTAAACGGCCTTATGCCCGTGAGGATAATCAAGGTAACAAAATTCCAGCAAAAGAGCCTCTGTTTTACGAACTTTTTGCAATGCCTAAGAAAGATACCGCTTATCGTGCTTTGGACTTCGGGGATTACTTGAGTTTGATTTTATTGGACACTGGCCATTCTGCTCCGATCGATAAGGAACAATTGAACTGGCTTAAGGAGGCCTTGTCCGAAAGAGAACATAGGGTCAATAAAATGGCCGTGTACCATGTATCTGCTTATCCATCGGTATATCGTTATGAAGGTTCTGTCCCCACCAAGATTAGGACTTATTGGTCCCCTTTGTTCGAACAGTATGGGGTGAGGACAGCTTTTGAGAATCACAACCACGCTTATAAGCGCACCCATCGGATAAAAGACGGCAAGGTCGATCCCGAAGGGGTGATGTATTTGGGGGATGGAGCATGGGGCGTTCCACCGCGCAAGCCCATTTCTGCCAAGAACAGTTGGTATTTGGCAAAATCAGCCCAAAAGAATTGTTTTTGGAACGTCACGATCCTCAATGGTCAATGCTATTTCACCTCTTATGATATCCACGGTCAAATAATCGAAGACTTAAGAGAAGCCCTCTAAGAGTGTGTCTACGAACTCTAAGTTAGAGGGCCGGTAAGATTACTCTTTGTGTAGTTCGGCGAGCTTTTCAAGGACGTGGCTCGAACGTGACACGAAATGCGCAAATGAAGTCGGATCGAGTTCTTTTTGAGAGAGTAGTGACAACTCGTAAATGTGGTTGACCATATCCTCGGCAAGTTCGGGGTGTTTGTCATTGAGAGAATAAATAGAAGAAATGAGCTTGCTATTGGTATTGACCACAAATGTGCGTTTGTCGCTCAGGCTTGGGGGCAAAGGCTGATTGGATAGCGACATATAGTCGCGCAGCCTGCGCATCTCTTCATCGAATACGATGAAGGCGGGCAAAGAGTCGCTGGCCAGGCTTTTAGCCTCGACTTTGATCTGGTCCTTGCCTAGTTTGGAACGGATGAACTCCGCAATTTTCACCGCTTCAGTCTTTCCATTTGCATCGAGAAGGGTCTTTTCACGCTCTGAATCGAGGATAGACTCATCGATGCCGCCATCGATCCGCTGAAATTTCACTGGATGCAGCTTGCCTTCGAGATAGCTCATCAATGAAGTGTCGACCGGCGAGTTTGCAACAAGCACTTCAATTCCCTTATTTTGATACAAATTCAAAAACAGTTCATTTTGCTTCTCATCGGATGTATAGAACACTTTGTTTTTATAAGTTTCACGATGCTGCTCTAAATAATTTTCCAGCGAGGTCCATTCTCCTTTCAAGTTTTTCCAAATTAAGAAGTCTTTTACACGCTCGTAGAATTTTTCATCCTGAAGGACGCCCAGTTTTACGATCATTTCCACATCGGTCCAGCTAGCGTAAAACGTTTCTTTCTCGTGTTGGTATAGATAAGTCAGGCGATCGGCGACTTTTTTGGAAATATGGGAAGAGAGCTGCCGTACCGTTTTGTCCATCTGCAAATAGCTGCGGGAAACATTCAGAGGAATGTCGGGACTGTCAAGAGCGCCTCTTAGCACCATGAGATAATCAGGAATTAAATCTTTGCAGTTATCGGATACAAAAACACGGTTGCAAAACAATTTGATGTTGCTCTGCATCCAGTCGAAGCGTCGATGGATCTTTGGAAAGTAAAGGATCCCTTTGAGATTGAATGGATAATCGACATTGAGATGGACCCAGAAAATGGGATCGGGTTCTAAGGGATACAGGAGACGGAAAAATTCGAGGTACTCGGTGTCGCTGCATTGGGAAGCAGGCTTGATCCACAACGGCTCTTTGTTGTTTATATGTTTGTCGTTTAAATAGATTGGAAAAGGAAGAAAGGCGCAATAATGTTGTAACATTTCGCGGAGTTTGCTCTCTTCGAGAAATTCGTGATTGTCTTTGTCGATAAAGAGGTTGATCTGTGTTCCTCGAGAAGTTTTACTGCCAGGTTCGATGGTGTACTGCGATGTGCCATCGCAAGACCAAAAACAAGAAGCAGCATCGGATCGATAAGAGAGAGTTTCGATCTCGACTTTTTCCGATACCATATAGGCTGAATAGAATCCCAAGCCGAAGTGTCCGATGATCTGATCTTTTTCATTTTCGCTTTTGTATTTATTTACAAATTCTTCCGCTCCTGAAAAAGCGACCTGGGCAATGTATTTCTCAACTTCTTCGGCAGTCATGCCGATGCCTGTATCGGCTACTTTGAGAATTCTTTTTTCTTTGTCGACGGTAATGTCGATCCGGAAATCTTCATCTAGAGCGGAGACTTCTCCATGCTCCCTTAAAATTTTGGCTTTTTGAAGGGCATCGCATGCATTGGACACGAGTTCCCGCAAAAAGATATCTTTATCGGAATAGAGCCATTTCTTGATGATGGGCAAAATATTTTCTGTATGTATTTTCAGATTTCCTTGTGCCATAAAAATTTGCTCCTATTTCAAATGAAAAATTTTATTGATGTCGACGACTCCTCCTTCTTGGAGAATGATGAGGATGATTGCAGCAGGTGCGAGCCACTTGACCATAAAGAACCATCCTCTGAGCAATTTGATAAAGGCAGTTCCTTTGGTGAATTCTTGAGATGCGAGCCGTTTGTCCATAAACCAGCCCATGAAGATCGTCGTGAATAGCGCTGCCATTGGGATCATCCAGCTTCCGGTGATGTAATCGACCGTGCTAAAATAATCTTTTCCATACATTGCTGTCCAGTTGGAGAACATCTTTCCAGAACCGGAAAGAGCGGCAGGAATCCCGAAGACGAAAACAGCGATCGAGCAGATGACCACAGATTTTGCTCTGGCCCAATTGAACATTTCCATGACATTGGAAACGAGCACTTCGAAAAGAGAGATGGAAGAAGTCAATGCGGTAAAGACGAGCAGCAAGAAAAAGATCGTTGAGAGGACCAAGGTTCCTGGAAGCTGTGCAAACAAGACCGGCAGTGTTTTGAAGACGAGGCCGGCTCCTTCTTCGGGTTGGAAGCCAAAGGAAAAGATGATCGGAAAGATCATCATGGCAGACATTAAGGATACAAAAACGGTCATGCCTCCGACGATAAACCCTGTTTTTGGCAGGTCTTCCGTTTGTTTCATGTAACTGCCGTACGTGATGATAATGCCAAGCCCGACGCTCAAAGTGAAAAAAGACATGCCGAGCGCATTTAAAATCCCGGAGGGAGTGAGCTTTGAGAAATCGGGATAAAAAATGAATTTAAAAGAGTCTTTAAAACCGGGCAAAGACATGCTGTAAAAGAATAATCCGACCAGGATGACAAAAAGGGCGGGAGTCAAGATCCGGCTCCAGTATTCGATCCCTTTGCGAATGCCTCCATAAACCACACCGATATTCAATAAAATGAAAATAAAGTTCCAGAACAGGTTGATATCGGCAGACGAATACACAACTTTGAAAATATCTCTAATTTGTTCCGGAGAACGTCCTGCTGTAAAATGATTCAGGGACATCATCGCATAGTTGACGCACCATCCCGAGACGACGCAGTAATAGGAGAGGATCAAGAAGGTTGTTAAAACATTGAACCATCCCACTAGTTTCCAATGGGTCGACTGATTGCTCAAATCGGAAAAGGCTGTGACGGCGCTGCGCTGTGTATTTCTTCCGATGATCAACTCAGCGATGAATACAGGAAGAGCGATAAGGAAAGTAAAAATTAAATAGAACAAGACAAAGATCCCCCCTCCGTTCTGTCCTGTCAAATAGGGAAATCTCCATAGGCTTCCTAGTCCGATGGCAGAACCTGCTGCAGCCAAGATAAATCCAATTCTCGAACCCCAGTGTTCGCGCGGTTTTACAGCAGTTGATGCTTTCGACGCTTCCGTTGTCACAAATCACACCTTTATTTAATTTTTTTTAAACGAATAATCATTAGCTTTTACAAACAAAAATAATGCTGCAAAATTGATACTATTAAATACAATTTCTTGTCAAGAAAGCAAATTCTTGAATAATTACATTCCAAGAGGTTGTGAATATGCGGATTTTAGTCGCACAGCTAGATTATACGATTGGAGATCTGAAGGGAAATACCAAAAAGATCATCCGGTCGATAGAAAATGGACGGAGTCAAAATGCCGAGATAGTTCTTTTTTCAGAGCTGTCCATTTGCGGCTATCCTCCAGAAGATCTGTTGCTGCATCCCGCTTTTTTGGATGAGATGGAAGTCTGTTTGCAGCAGATCATCGATGCCTCTTCCAATATTGCAGTCATTGTCGGACTGGCAAGGCGCAATGAATCTCTGATTGAGAAACCGATCCTGAATAGCGCTGCTTTTATCCACGATAAAAAGCTGATCGGGTTCCAAGACAAGTTTCTATTGCCGACCTACGATGTGTTTTCCGAGAGGAGATATTTTGAACCGGGTGCATCGGTCAGAGTTTGGGAGATCAAAGGCAAAAAGATAGGGATCCTGATTTGCGAAGATATCTGGCAGCATGCGGGATTGGTCAACTTTACTCGTTATTCCATGGATCCGATTGTGGATTTAAAAGAACTGGAACCGGATGTGCTTCTCAATCTCTCAGCATCCCCTTATCACTTTGATAAACCCGATACTCGGGTCAAAGTCTGCGCTGCATGCGCAAAGACGCTGAACTGTCCGGTAGTGATCTGCTGCCAAATAGGCGGCAACGACCAGCTTGTTTTCGATGGGTATAGCGCACATGTCGGTGCAGATGGTTCTTTACTCCAGATTGCAAAGGGATTCGAAGAAGATGAAATTCTTGTCGATCTAGACGCTCCTTCCACACCGCGCGTATCTTCCTTTAAGTACGATGCAGTCAAGGATCTGTATTCCGCTCTTGTTTTGGGTGTGAAGGATTATTTTGGAAAACTGGGATTTAAAAAAGGATGCCTTGGCCTTTCAGGAGGAATTGACTCTGCTCTGACAGCATGTATTGCAGCAGATGCACTTGGCCGTGAAAATGTTCTTGGGATCGCCATGCCTTCGCGCTACAGCTCGGAAGGAAGCATTAAAGATGCTGCCTCTCTCGCACAAAATTTAGGCATTCAATTTGAGAAGATTTCTATCGAGGCCCCATTTGAAGATTATCTCCGTATGTTAAGTCCTCTTTTTGCGGGAAGAGAGCCTGACGTGACAGAAGAAAACCTGCAAGCGCGGATTCGTGGGATGCTATTGATGGCTGTTTCAAATAAGTTCGGATACATCATCATCAGCACAGGAAATAAAAGCGAAATGGCGTTAGGATACTGCACCTTGTATGGAGACATGGCAGGAGGCCTAGCGGCGATTTCAGATGTGCCCAAAACTCAAGTCTACGCCTTGGCGAGATGGATCAATAGGCAAAAAGAGATCATCCCTAAATCTTCGATCGAAAAAGCTCCCTCGGCAGAACTCAGGCCGAATCAGAAAGACACAGACACCTTGCCCGAGTATGAAGTTGTCGATGCAGTCCTTCATGATTATGTCGAAGAATTCATGGACCCGGAGATGATTGCAAAAAGAAACCGCTTACCTATAGAACTCGTTTTAGATCTGATACATCGCATCCATCTTGCAGAATACAAAAGAAGGCAGGCAGCACCGGGAATACGGGTGACTAAAAAATCCTTCGGCGCCGGCCGCCGCTATCCGATCGTGCAACGTTGGATGTAAATATATTACAATAACTTGTATAGTCTTTTCAAAAATTGCAAACTTTCTCTGCTTATTGATGCAAAATATGGAAAAAAAGACAGAAACTTTCATATATGAAGGACTAGGATTTCCGATCGAACTCATTGATGCACCAATGAAAAAAATATTTGGGGAATGGGTAATTGATATCGATATGAATGTGCTTCAACTATATGTCTTTAACGGCCTCATCCATAAGCCTTGCCCTTTAACAGGTAAGGAAATAAGGTTTATGAGAAAATTTCTGGAAATATCCACCACTGAATTTGGGAAAAAACTTGGAGTATCGCATGCAACAGTGATTAAATGGGAAAAACAGCAAGCAAAAATTAGTCCCATTCAAGAAAGTTATATTCGCTTGTTTCTTTTAGAAACCCTAAAAGATAACGAACTTCTTAATCTTTATAAAGAGATACGTCCAGAAAAATTAGCGCAAACAAAAAATGAAAGATCTCTTCCTTTTCCAGTAAATGCAAAGCTGCTTCGTAAAACTACTTCAAAACGTCTTCATTGTTAAAGACTGTCTCTTAAGCTTCAGACCAGGGGAAGGGGAGGACGTCTTCGAGAGAGTCTTTCTGATGGCGCAACAGCATGAGGCGGTCGAAGCC
The DNA here is from genome assembly GCA_035478995.1 of Rhabdochlamydiaceae bacterium. GTDB lineage: Bacteria > Chlamydiota > Chlamydiia > Chlamydiales > Rhabdochlamydiaceae > DATIJE01. The sequence goes on from DATIJE010000007.1 coordinate 10,657, forward strand.
AACAGCAACACCGCAACAGTCTGGCAGCCCTTGATCCAGGGCATGTAAAAAGTGTTCATCCATTTTTAAAGAGGTTTTTCCAAGTCTGATCCGCTCTTTGTTGGACTCTTCTAAACGCCGCCGTTGTTCGTTTGGATCGGCAAGTTCGTGATAGCCATTAGCGAGTTCGATGCCATTGGAATAAACCTCGAACCGTTTTGCAATAGGCTCCTCACCTTGAATGATTTTTGCCAATGCGGCTTGCGAAGCGGGAAAGTCGGTGATGACTGACAGAGAATCTTTTCCAAAATGGGGTTCAATGATCAAACTCATCAATAATTGCAAAAGGCTGTCTTTGGTCCCTTTTTTGACTTCTTCGGATAAGTGAAATCCTTTTCCCTCAATGATGGAGATCAATTCGCTGGGTTCAGCTGTTAGATAATCGACATCTGCATAGTTGTGAATCGCTTCCCGATAAGTCATTGTCTGATAGGGTAAATGACCGAGAAACAGACAGATAAAATCGAGGGTTTCTTTTATGAACAGATCGAACGGAATGCCCAAACGATACCATTCTACCATCGTGAATTCAGGATTATGGAGACGGCCTATTTCTCCTTGGCGGAATACATGGCTTAACTGGTAAATGTCGCCCATTCCCTGTGCAAGCAACCGCTTCATCCAATATTCCGGTGAAGTATGTAAATATCCTTGTTTATGATCTCCTAGATCGACTTCCATGACATCTATATGAACATCGATCGGCGCTGCCTTGCCCAGGGAAGGACAATCTACTTCTAATACATTTCTCTCTGAAAAAAAGAAGCGCGCTTTCGCTAGCATTTCAGCGCGATCGCGCAACATAGAAAGTCTGGAGGTATGAACATCACACTCTTGATACATATTCACCCGTTCTCGTGTCGACTTTGATTCTCTCGCCTGTTTCGATGAAGATAGGCACTTGGACTTTTGCCCCTGTTTCGGTAATAGCAGGCTTCAGTACTCTTCCGGATGTATCGCCTCTCAAGCCTGGAGCAGTTTCGACGATATTCATCTCAAGAAAAGTAGGAGGTTGGATGTCTATCACGGATCCTTTGTAAAAGACAATATCGTAAGATATTTCTTCCATGAGCCATTGCGCTTTGCCGCCGATGACGCTCATGGGTATACTGACTTGATCGAACGTGTTGTCGTCCATGAAGACGACCGCATCTTGTTCTTTGTAGAGCATCCGCATTTTTGCTTCTTCGATGTCTGCGAGTTCTAGTTTTTCACCGGATTTAAAAGTCCTTTCAACCACTCGTCCTGTCCTCAGATGCTTTAATTTCACACGATTGAAAGCCTGGCCTTTGCCTGGACTGATGAACTCGTTGCTAACGATGACGTAAGGCTCGCCTTCTATTTCAACTTTCAAGCCGCCTTTAAACTCATTTGTACTAACTTGGGCCATTTTTGATCCTGTGTAATGAAAAACAAAACGTCAAAATTTATCCTAAAAACGATATAATTTTCAATTCATTCTTTCTTGGGTCTATTCTCACGGGAGTCCATTTTTGATTTTATTTAAACTAAAAATTTTTTACTATCTTCGCAAGAACAATAAAGATATTTTACGAGGAATAAAATGAAAGAGCATGTTGATGACGCTATTTGCAAAAAGCTAAAATGCAAAAAGAATGAACTAAGACAGGCTTACTTTGCTGCCAATAAAGACGAAGGCCAACAAAAAGAAATGGACGAATGGGAAAATACCATAGACGATGGATCTGATATGTGGTAGAAAACTGAATTCCCCAGAACATAATGAATTTTCTCAATATAAAATTTTAACTTTACCTTCTCAGGTTACAGTTGATATTTTGTAGAAATGTAGTTATAATCTCCGAAAATTTGAGAGAGGTTTTTTCATGCAGGCAGATATCCAAGAAGACCAATTTGCTAAAGAGACATTGGAAAGATATTCTGGATGTCCTGTGACGGACTTCCAGTCCAATTTGCTTTTAACGAATTTTCCGAGATACGTCGATTATTTTGCGCAATCCAGAAAGGTTCCGATCATTGAAGGCTCCATGTTCAAAGTGGCCCATAGCCCCAAAGATGATACGAGCATTCTGGATTTTAAAATCGGATCCCCTGCTGCTGCTTTGGTTGTGGACCTGTGTTCCTTTTTGCCGATCAAAGCGAGCCTGCTCTTAGGGATGTGCGGAGGATTGCGCCGCCGCTACCAGGTAGGCGATTATCTCGTTCCTGTTGCGAGTATTCGGGGCGAAGGCACTTCCGATTTCTATTTTCC
>DATIJE010000008.1:0-13888 GCA_035478995.1 Rhabdochlamydiaceae bacterium
TCGTATTGTGTACCAGATCCTCGCACACCAAGCTCAACATTGCCTTTGCGCCAAATCTTTGGAGGATCGTTGCCGCGATAAGAAACCGAGGGAAGCATGCGCTGCACGCATGCTTCCCTGAAAAGATTTTCGGCATAAACTACGCCAGCAATTCCAGAGGCGTGGCCGTCATCTGTTATTTTCGACATTTTTTAAAGGAGTGCGCATATTCTCAAGTTGGGTATTGGGAAAAAATGACGCCAGGATCTGAGGGACATGCATTCCGTGTTTTGCCATGATCTCAGCGCTATAGAGGCATAGACCGACCCCAGGGCCTGCGCCGAATCCTTCAAAAACAACTGTATCGCCTCTTAAACTTACAGTAAAGTCGCTGCTCACCAAATTTTTAGTACCGAGTTTTTCTTGCAAGGACAGAAAATCGATGCTTTGCGACTCATCTTCATTGATCACTTTGATGGCGTATGTTTTATTAGAACTCTTATCCAAATAAAGATCGATGTTGGTGATGTTGTCCAATTGAGCCATTTTTGCCAATTGCCTCTTGGCCATGCTGAACGTCCATTTGTGTTTTTCACGGTCTCGAGCTGCAAGAGGCACATTGACACCTTTTGGAGACAGTGCATTTTTCCTGAAAATCGCGCTGAAGTCGGCAGTTTTTCCGGCGCTATCTTCTGTCCAGGTAGCTGCAAAGGGGCGCTCTTTATATGTGAGCACCGTCTGACTCGTATTTTCGACAGCGCGGTCGACGGAGATATTTTGAAGAGTGATCCCATGGCCCATGTATCCTATCTCTTGCGCTTCCACGTGCCATAATCCATGAGGATTTCGTCCAACTAGATAATACGCATTTGTCCGTGCGACAATCGCAATTGCATCCATCACTTCTCCGGAACGGTTATTCGGGAATTGCTGATTGAGCGTCGATTTCAGGTAATGGTCGACATCGATTTCATTGATCAGATTCAATGTGCCATCGCTGCTATACACCTCAAGACAACCTTTGTATTCGATTCCATTCACTAAAATGGTCGTTTGAGAGTCGCCCGGAACAATTCTCACTCGATGGATCGAAGGAAAGATTTCGCCCCATTTGAGGCCGTCTTCATGAGGTGCCAGATAAGACCGTTTGCTTAAAATGCCGGAAGCGATCAAAAGACCATTGTCTGGGTCGTAGATTTGGTATCTTCCTTTTACTTCGAGCAATGCCTTGGGCGTCTTTTTAGCGAGAAGGATGCGGATCGTCGCTGGCTTGCTCTTTTGAGAACTATCTGTAGGCAATTGGCTTGCATGCAGGTCAAAATAAGCAGGCGAAAAAGACAAGGCTGCAAGACAGGATATTAAAAAAACATTTCCGATTTTCATACTAAATCTCCCTGATTGATTTTAGCTGGGCGCCCTAAATGCTGATATGCCAATGCAGTCGCTTCCCGCCCGCGCGGCGTCCGTTTGAGAAAGCCTTGCATAATGAGATAGGGTTCATAAACTTCCGACAAGGTCGTGGGTTCTTCGCCAATCGCAACACTGATGGTATTGACTCCGACCGGACCTCCTTCATAATGATCGATAATGACGCTAAGGATTTTTTTGTCCATCTCATCCAGTCCTTTATGGTCGATAGAAAGCATTTCTAAAGCAGCCTGGGCGGTTTGTTTATCTATTTTGTTGCGGGCGCGCATCTGCGCATAATCTCTGACCCAGCGCAATAAGTTATTAGCGATTCGGGGCGTTCCTCGCGACCTGTGCGCAATTTCATACGAACCTTCCGCATCGATAGAGATATTCAATATTTTGGAAGAGCGTAAGAGAATTTGCTGCAAAACTTCCGATTCATAGTAGTCCAATCGGCATGTGAATGAGAAACGGGACCGCATCGGACTGCTCAATAATCCAATCCGTGTGGTAGCGCCCACAAGCGTAAAAGGATTGAGCTTGACCTGGACACTTCTGGCACTGGGTCCGCTGTCGATCAAAAGATCGAGGGAAAAGTCTTCCATAGCAGGATATAGATATTCTTCGATGTTCCGATTCAATCGATGGATCTCATCGATAAAGAGAACATCTCCTTGTTTGAGATTGGTCAACAGTCCGGCCAAATCGCCGGCTTTTTCAATGACAGGTCCTGACGTCACGACTAAATTAGTACCCATGGTCTTTGCAATGATGTTCGCAAGAGTGGTCTTTCCAAGACCCGGCGGGCCGTAAAAAAGGGAATGTCCCAGCGCCTCCTGCCGTTGTTTGGCAGCCCCTATGAAGACATCCAAACGTTCACGCACTTGATGCTGTCCTAGAAAATCATTCAAAGATTGCGGGCGAAGCGGCACTTCGAATGTGTCATCGGGTTTCGTCCAAGAAGATTGTATAAAAGACTCAGACATATCTTAATCTCTAATTATAAAGTAAACACTAGCAAAAAATCGAATTCGCGCGCTATATCTATTGCTAAATGTTTAAAATCGAGAGGAAAACATGAGCCTTCAATCTGATCGGTGGATCCGTCAAATGGCCAAGACCCATAAGATGATCGAACCTTTTGCAGAAACTCAAGTACGCCAGGTGGACGGCAGAAAAGTGATCAGCTTTGGACTTTCCAGCTACGGATACGATCTACGGGTCGCAAATGAATTTAAAGTGTTTACGAATTTACACGGCTCCGTAGTCGATCCGAAGAATTTCAATGAAAATGCATTTGTGCATATTGAAGGCGATGCGTGTATCATCCCGCCTAATTCTTTTGCATTGGCGAGAAGTGTTGAATATTTCCGAATCCCCAGAAACGTTCTGACTTTGTGCATCGGCAAATCGACTTACGCCCGTTGCGGCATCATTGTCAACGTTACTCCTTTTGAACCCGAATGGGAGGGATTTGTGACCTTGGAAATTTCCAATACTACTCCGCTCCCGGCAAAAATCTATGCCAATGAGGGATTGGCCCAGGTCCTTTTTTACCAGGCAGAAGAGAGTTGTGAAATTTCCTACGCCGACCGAAAAGGGAAGTACATGGGTCAGACCAAGATCACCTTGCCCGTTGCCTAACTTTTTTCTGTTTTAATTTGTTTTCAAAATCTACAAATTTATTTTCAAAACCTTCGCGTATTGACCATTTCTTAATTTCGTTGTAATCGACTTCAGATTCGAGACAAATATTGAGTGCTTGATCTAGACCTTGAAGATCATTCCAATGAAAATAACTTGCTAAACGATCTTTTACACTATCCTCGACTCTAAGCATTTTAATTGTTCCTAAAGCTGTTTTTTTTGTCGCAAACTTGCGAATAGGTTCATCGCCTATAGCTATTGGTGGTGAAACAAATTCTATGAACCATTTACAATTTGCATGTCGAAAATAACCAGCTTTTTCCCTAAAACCTATTTCGTAAAGAGCTTGTCTGACTTTTTTCATATTCTCATAAGTGACAAAATCTAGATCGTACGATTGATAGAGATTATGAGAGTAGATCGTTGCACAAGCGCCTCCAACTAAAACTACTTCAATACTGCGTTTTTTAAGCTCTTCAGAAATAAAGCCTGCCAGTACTTCTAAAGAGATGTTTTTCCAATCTATTCTCACAGAGGTTTTCCTTTTCTCCTTGGTCGTTTTCGAATGGGTATTTCATAAAACTGATGTCTATATTCCTCAGGCAAGAAAGCATAGGCCTTTTTTAAAAAGGCTTTAAGTTCACTAAGGAAAGGGTACCGTGGGTTAAATTGATAAATTTGAGTTTTCCCTTCAGCATGTCTAACGATGACCCCCCCTTGTTCTAGTCGGGACAAAGCATTTTGTACGCTGTAAAGTGGAATTGCAAATATTGCTCTAAGCTTGGAAGCATAACAGCGTTCATTTACAAAAAGATAAAAAAGGATCTTTTCTATGACGGCATTTCCAAAGAGTTTCTCTAACATATGTACCAACCTTTTTAGTCATATTACCAAAATAGTTGGTATATGATCTAGAATATATTTAAGTCATTAAAAATGAAAAGGATAAATACTGATTTTTACATTATTGTTTTTCCCTGGAAAAAAATAGTTGCTAACCACACAATCAGGTCGTAGGGATACAATAGGGTTTTTCGAATTTCGGGCAGGTTATGCGGCTTTCCAAAAACAATAAATTAACTCATCCGCTTCCGTCCAAGTCATTGAAGGACAAAGCATTCGAGACTCTGATCTTGCGCTCGTGGTGGATCTTTCTTTTTTTAGCAATATGCTATGTGTTCTATTCTCATGGCCAGCAAAAGAAAAACCTGATTTTTTCTGAATTGAAAAACCGGTTGAAGGAATTGGATCATGAGAAAGAACTCGCTTTGAGACATAGAGAAGATCTCCTTCTTCAGATCAATAGCCAGAGCGACCCTGCTTGGATCCAACTGATCTTGATGAAAGGTCTAGGCGTGGTTCCAGAGGGTCAACTAAAAGTTTATTTCAAGAAAGAAAGCGAATGATCGGCATTTTAATCTCGGTGCTTATTTTCTTGATCTGTTGTTCGGCATTCTTCTCCGCTTCAGAAACCGCTCTCTTTTCTCTTTCGTCGATGAAGGTGAAGGCCTATAAACAGGATCCCGACAAGAGGAAGCAGCTCGTTGCTCTGCTGTTATCCCGGCCTCGAGAGCTGCTGGTCACCATCATCATGGTGAACACGATCGTGAACATTCTCGTACAGAATATCGTCTCTACAATTTTTGGCGACTATTCCACCTGGTTCATCAATGTCGGCGTCCCTCTTGCTTTGACGTTGATATTCGGAGAGGTGATTCCAAAATCGATCGGACTGGCCAATAACAGCACGTTTTCCTATAAAGTCGCTAAGCCGCTTGCCGCGATCCAGCGCCTCTTGCTCCCGATCCGAAAGCTGCTTAGCGGCATCATCAGTTTTGTATCGAGTTTCATGTTTTTTTTTCTGGAGAAGGAGAAAGAAATCTCTGTCGATGAGCTGCAACACGCGCTTAAAACTTCTAAGCAATATGGCGTGTTGAACGAAGATGAGGCGCAGCTTGTACAAGGCTACTTGAATCTGGAAGAATCCAATGTGAAAGAATTCATGCGTCCTAGAGAGGACATCATTTTTTATGATACCGATGAGGCTCTTTCAAAACTGATCCATTTATTCGTCGATCAGGAATGTTCCCGTCTTCCAGTTTGTAAAGAAAGCCTCGACAATATTTTAGGGATCATCAGCAGCCGTATTTTCTTTTTGCACCGACCTTCTTTGAATACTACTGAAGATCTTTTGCGGTACGTGAGAAAGCCTTTTTTCGTTCCAGAAACGATGCATGCCAAGGCTCTTTTGTCCCAACTCTACGATAGGAAAGAATCTCAAGCTATCGTCGTCGATGAGTACGGTTCTGTATCCGGATTGATCACGCTGGAAGATCTTGTGGAACAGGTAGTAGGGGAAATATCGGACAGGAGGGATGAAAAATACAAATTCACTCGAGCCAAAGAAGATGTGATCATAGCCAGCGGTAAACTGGAACTTTCCGAATTCGAGGCCATTTTTTCTGTTCCTCTCATCAGCAACAGCAACATGGTCACGATCGGGGGATGGTTGACGGAACAATTAGGGGATATTCCGAAAACCGGAACGAAGTTCACCACTGATGCCTTTTTTTTCCATGTTCTGGCTGCGGATCCTAATCGAGTCCGGCGCGTCTATATTCGCCGTTTAAAGCCATCTGCAAAAAAGAAAAAAGGATTAAAAGGTCCATGAGAGATTCCTGGCAGTTTTTTTTATTCCTTACTTTCATGTGCATCATCATACAGGGGTTTTTCGCGATGGTCGAAATGGCAGCCGTTTCATTTAATAAAGTGAGGCTGCAATATTACGTCAGCAAAGAAAATCGGCGCGCGCTCTGGCTTAGCTATCTGTTGAACCGGCCTGCCCAGCTCTTTGGGACCACTTTGATAGGCGTTAATACCGCTTTACAGCTTGGTTCAGAATCTTCAAGAAAATTTTACGAATCTTTAGGAATCAGTCCTGAATGGGCGCCTCTGAGCCAGATTTTTCTCGTTTTGATTTTTGCTGAAATCACTCCCATGTTTGCGGGAAGAAGATATGCTGAGCATACGGCAATGCTCGGAGTTCCGATTATTTATTTTCTCTCTAAAATATTGAGGCCGATCATTTGGCTGTTTGATTTTTTATGTCATATCAGCAACCGGCTGGTTGGAAGCCCTGGTCCAGGGGGGCTGTATTTATCCAGAGAGGAGTTGCAAAAAGTGTTGGAAGAAAGGGAGGAGATCTCTCCTTCAGGAACGTCGGAATTTAAAGAGTTCAATACAATTGTTTCCAATATATTCACGTTGAAAAATAAGACCGCAAAAGAACTGATGCTGTCCTTGAATGCTGTCAAACTGGTCCCATCTTTTTGCACGGTGGCGGAAATGAGAGCGCTCTTGACTTCCAGTTATTCTCCTTATTTGCCCATTTATCATCGAACGCCGGAAAATATTGTAGCGATTGCTTATCCTCGCGATTTACTGCGAATAAGCGAGAACAAACGTGTAAGGGAATACGCACGTCCACCATGGTTCATTACAGAACATAACTCTATCCTTCAGATTTTGAAACAATTTCGGAGGAACAATCAAACGGTTGCCGTAGTATTGAATGAGGCTGGGGCCGCTATCGGGATTTTGACGTTGGATGCGATCATCGATGAAATTTTTGGACGGTCCGATTACTGGGAAGCATTTGGAGATACGGCCCCAGAAATTCGACACGTCGTTGTCGATCGCACTTTTCCAGGCGATATGAAGATCTCCGATTTTAACAGGCAATTCCATGTCCACCTTGAATCAGACGATGTGCAAACTCTTGAAGAACTCGTCGTGAAGCGACTTGGACACCCACCCGCAAAAGGGGAGACGGTCCGTGTAGATCCATTTGAATTGACTGTCGAAGAGGTGTCGATCTTAGGAATTAAACAGATTGCAATTAGAACAATCCATCATTAGAGATTTGATGATCCCTAAAATCATTCATTTTATTTACGGACTGACGGAGGATTTTGGGGGGATTCCATTTTCATTGGTGCATTATATCGCTATCAAGTCGGCTTATGAGGTCAATCGCCCGGAGCAAATCAATTTCTTTTTCCGTTATGAACCGGAAGGGGAGTTTTGGGAGAAGGCAAAACCCTATCTACATTTGGTCCCTGTGGAGCCACCGACTGAAATTTTCGGCAATCCTTTGTGCCATCATGCGCATCAGTCTGATGTCCTTAGGTTGTTGATCTTGATTCAATATGGGGGGATTTATTTAGACTTGGACACGATTTGCATCAAACCTTTTGATGATCTGCTTCATCACAAATTTGTAATCGGACAGCAAGGATCAGGATATCACTTGGACGGCCTATGCAACGCGGTGTTATTATCGGAAAAAAACGCACGATTTGCATCTGTCTGGCTCTCGAATTACAAAACCTTTCGGTCCAAGGGACAGGATGCATTTTGGGATGAGCATTCGATCATTGTACCGATGCAATTATGCCCATTTTTTTCCATGTCGGACGATGTGCATATCGAGCCCTATACGAGTTTTCATTTTCCTCATTACAATATGATGGACAAGATGTTCGAAGGGGACTATGCCTTTCCTAAGGCCTATTGCCATCACCTTTGGGAATCGATCTCTTGGGAGAGGTACTTGAAACATTTGTCTTTAGAGAACATCCATTCCTTGGACAGCTGCTATTATAAACTAGCTAAACCATATCTATAGCACTTGAATAAAAATGGATCGTGAGCTCCTCAGGAAAAATGGACAGTAATTCTTCAAAATCTTCAATAGGATTTCCGCTTATAGTGAGCAGTTGTAAAGAATCTGGTATCTGGATTTCGATTAATCCTCCACCTTCAATATTATTATGGTGAAGATTCAATAATTCAAGAGCCTTGGGCAGCTTCAGATGTCTAAGATTCAAATCGTCAATTTCGTTCATACCCAAATTTAAATTTTTCAAAGTATCAGGAAATTCGATCTCTTCAAATGTAGAACCCGTGATTTGATTCGACTCTAAATCCAATCTCAAAAGATGCGGCGGAAACTTTAAAGTGACTAAGGATTCGTCTGTGATTTCATTTCCGCACAAACCTAATACAGAAAGAGTTGCAGGCAGTTCGACTAAATGAAATGTCGTCCCAAAAAACTCATTGAAATCTAAGTATAGTTCATTAAATTTTTGTGGTAGCTCAAGAAAAGGCAAGAACTCATCTTTAATTTGATTCGATATCAAGCACAATGTTTTCAGGTTTTCCGGTAATTGCCAATCTCTGAAACAGGACCCGGTAATGGAGTTGAAATTGAGATTAATTCCCTCAAGAGTTTGTGGCAATTTCAACTGAGGAAGATACTCATCCGTAATTTTATTGGTATCGAAACTTAAATAATGGAGGTTAGGAGGAATGTTTAATTTAAAAAAACAATATCCCTCTATCGAATTGTTGTCTAAAATCAACGTTTTCAAAGTCTTCGGTAAAGGGAGAAGTAAGAGTCGTGCATCCGTTAAATTGCAATGGCCAAGGTTCAGTTCTTGTAGATTAGGACATCGGCTGATGAGATCGTATATTTGTTCAAAGGTCCACTGATATCGCTGTTCCTGACATTGCGATAAATCTAATTTTTGCAAATTTTTAAAAAGAAAGGATTCCTTGGACAAGTTTTGTCGCGTGAATCGAAGATGTTTTGTCGATGCTTCACGAAAACTGTTCGGATTCAAGGATGTCAACCGTGCTGTGACCTTTTTGCGGTATGCTTCGGAAGTCGCTTTGCAGAACGTCCGGTCCACTTTTCTGCATATTTTTTTTGAGGTAAGCGCATGGGAAATGATCTTTACGATCACCTCTAAAGGAAGTACTTTGCTCGGCGATACCCGTATTTCATCGTAACGAGAAGCAATAGTGTAGGGATTTAATTCCGCTATAGACATGATTTTCTTAGATTGTGAACGACTTTTTCGATGATTTTGATCGCTCTTTCGATTTCTTCTGGAGAAGTTTGTCTGCTGAGGGAAAATCGGAGGGACGATCTCGCGATTTTTCGATCGATGCCCATCTCGAGCAGCACTCTAGAAGGTTCTAAGGCGCCCGATGCACAGGCCGAACCATGGCTTGCCGCAATTCCTGCCAAGTCGAGATTGATCAGCAGGGCTTCTCCATCGATATCAGGAAAAGAGATATTGGAGGTATTGGCGACCCGCGGCCCTTCGCCATTGATCAGGATATTTCCAAGCGATTTTTTAAGACCTTCTTCGAGTCGGTCCCGCATTTGCTGCATCCGGTGGGTCGCGGAGGGCAATTCGTGCCTCAACAAGTCAATGGCCTGCGCCATGCCGAGGATCCCAGCGAGATTTTCCGTTCCTGCTCTTTTAGAATATTCCTGGTCACCGCCTATCAATAAGGGATCGAATTTAAAGCTGGAATGGACGTAGGCCATCCCGATTCCTTTTGGACCGTGTAATTTATGTGCCGAAAAGGCCATGGCCGAAACGCCGTCAGGAATAATAAACAATTCTTTGCCGAGCAATGCAACCGCATCGACAACAAAGGGAATCTGATGGTTTTTTGCAATGTGCGCAATTGCTTCGATGTCTGTTTTTACACCGGTTTCTCCATTGACGGCTCCAAGAATGATTAGGGATGTGTTTTTGTTTATCGCGCCTTCTACTTGTTCAGGTTTGACTGTTCCCCATAAACCCGCCTTTAAGAAAGTGACCTCGCATCCATTCTTTTCCAGAAATTTAATGGTGTTGTAAACGCTGGAATGTTCGATATCGGAAGTGATGATGTGGCCTGAACGGCCGGCCAAAAAAGGGCCCTTGATCAGCATGTTAAGCGATTCCGTTCCACCCGAAGTGAAGATGATCTCGCTCGGTTTTATCCCTAAAAAATTCCCTATTAAAGAACGGGCGTGCTGCAGCTTCTGTTTTGCTTCTTGGCCATAAAAATGAATTGACGAGGGATTAGCAGGAATTGGGCGAAGATCTTGCAGCATCGCATCCAAAACACGGTGGTCCAGGGACGTGGTTGCATTGTTGTCTAAGTAGATCCTATTCATTAAATACTTTGATCATCACAACAGTGATATTGTCATTGCCTCCCTTTTCTTTAGCTACGTTGACAAACGCTTCGGAGGCCTCTTTGATTGTTTTTGCCTGGGACAGGATAACATGCATTTCATTAATTGTCACATAATCTGTCAATCCATCGCTGCAAAGAAAATAGATATCTTCAGGCTCGACAGAGCATGCATCTATATCTGGTTCGACCTGTGGAGAGGTGCCGATGGCCCTCGTGATGATATTTTTATAGGGGAAAAGAGAGGCGGTCCCTTCATCGAGCTGTCCGGTCGCGATCAATTCAGAACGGAGGGAATGGTCAACCGTTAATTGTTTCAAAACGCCATCTCGAAAACGGTAAATGCGGCTATCTCCGACATGGGCATATATAAGAGTTTGTTCATATAGCAAAAAGCAGCATAGGGTCGTGCCCATTCCTTGAAAACTCTCATTTTGAGAGGCCATGTTGTAAACCCAGGCATTTGCTTCTTTGATCGCCTGATTTAAAAGGTTCGAGATGTGGGAGGTGGCCGATTTTCCTGTGGAAAGAGAGAATTTCTGGCTGAACGACTCGCACAGCTTCGAGATCGCTTCTTTTGCGGCAACTTCGCCTGCTTTATGTCCTCCCATGCCATCGGCCAAGGCAAAAAAATTGCACTCGGGGATGGACGACCATACGTCTTCGTTGTTCTGACGAATGAGTCCAATATCGGAAATACCATAGCTTTTCAGTTTAAAGCGGATCAGCTGCATGTCGCCTCTGGTTAAGGTCTCTGAAATTTTCCCATAAAAAGCACGGTCTTGTAGTTTAAATCTGCGATTAAAAAAATAAATGGATGATTTGCAATAAATTCTATAGGTGGATTCTTTTCTAAAACAGCGGTTGCATTGATGGATGCTGCTGTCGCGGCAGCGGCAGTCACGCCGGCCTCATCCAAAGAAAAAAATGTATCGTGGATGACTTTACTCAAAAATAAATCTCTCATTCCATCGATTCCGGAAAAGTCTCCATCTTTTGTGAAAGCCAATTTGATGCCGAGCGCCTGTAAAGCTGGATTGAGTTCCATGCGCATTTTTAAATTAATTTTTGGCAATTGGACATGTACATTTTGAGATTTTAACTGAGAGATCGATTCTTCGATGTTTGAAACAGTTAAAGCCTTTTCAAGGTCTGTCATTTGTGTGGATTTTGGCAAGAGAATGAGGCAGGCCAATTGGCTATTTTCGGCGGTCTTCCCTTTGAAAGGAAGGGAGAGCATTTGCATGCTGTCATTTTCGAAATAAGAAAAATGGGAAGTGTTTTCCATCATTTTGACATCAGTCGAAGCTTCAGGGGAAGAAAAGAAAGGAGAGGTTTTGGTGGCTTTGGGATCAAACGGTTTTTGCCAGGATCCCTTGAAGTAAACGGCATTGGTCAGTAGGACTCGCGTGGATCCGTCGACATCGCCCTCTTGAAGGATCTTCGAGATTTTTCCATAAGTTTGGCCAGATATCCAATCATTGATGGTATTGATGGCGAGGTCTGTCTTGCTAAAATCTAGAGATTGCACAGCGGCATGGTATTCATTTTCCGCAATATGCCGGAAGTCTGATAGAACGAAAGTATCCATGTCCAACCAAAGTCCATTAGCAAGGTGCATTTCATAAGATCCGCCTGCTTCGGTTTCTTTCGATTTAAGCATATTAGCAAGCTTTGCGGAAGCGCCCGGAAGTTTTTTCTGATTTACGTTCAACGACAAAGCAGTTTGCATTTCTGAAGCAGTCTCGCCTCGAGTTCCGGCATATACCATGGAAAGGCAAGAATAAATGGAATACGGGGAAAAGAGAATGTTATTTGAGGGTTCATTCACAGAAGAAAACAAAGAAAAACTAAACTCCGAAATGTCCTTTATAAGTTCCTTTGTCTGATCCTGTTTTTCTTCACTATTTTTATACCGAACGTGATTCACGAATCGGTTTTGGGCTGCGCCGGCATCTTCATCTTTGCAGCCGCCTGTATCGGACATGTGCTTGCACATGCCCTGCTTCGGCGCCGGCAGCGCCTGCTGCAAATCTGCAGCGCCGGCATTGCCCAAAACCGATTTATGAATCACGTTCGGTATAGCTTTGGCATTCAAGCATGATGGATTCCACGCCAACATACTGAATAAAATTAAACAGATGCATCGACACAACATAAATACCCTCTAAGATTCAACGACAAATAAAATTCTAAAAGCGCTCACAGCATTAAACGCCATATGCAACCCGATAGGCGCAAATAGCGATCCCTGTCTTTCATAGATGAAACCTAAAAAACAGGCAAATACAAATAACGAGGCGGCAAGCGAAATGTTGCCGACTCCTTGGCTTGGAGCTAAATGAAAACATGCAAAACAGAGGGCTGCAAGTAAAATCGCGGCCTTCTGGCCGACGTGCTGCTTAAACCAGGTTTGTAAAAAGCCTCTGAATAAAAATTCTTCAATGACGGGGGCGGCAAGCAAGATCACAAATAAAGCAACGACGAGCATTGCAGGAGATCCCAACGCCATTTTCAAATAACGGACGGCAACTTGTTCATAAGTAACGACTCCAAAGATCAAATAAACGATCAGATCTGTGATTTGGCCGATTACAGCGATCACTGGAAAACTGATCAGCCATGTCATTAGCCCAAATCCAAAGTCGAAAGCGATAGATCTGGAATCAGGGTAGGTATCGTCTTTCCAGATCTTTTTCATCTTTATCGGATCTTGTCTGCGGCAAAAAAGATAAAGGAAACACATGGCGAGAATAATGCCTGTAAATTGGAGCCATCCTACCGTTGCAAACGAGATGCCGGTTTTAAGGGGATTTGAATGTTTCGAAACTGCGTAGATGATCTTGGACAAAATCGGCACGAGTGCCATCAACGTTCCAAGATAAATGGCGAACACCCAAATAACTTGCATGATCGACAGCGACTTATCGCCTAATTTGCTCGAAGCCTGCAAGCGATAAAAATCTTTTTTCAAAGCAATCCAATTAGCGGCAAAGGCGATCGTCCCGAAAAGAATGATCAGTTCGATGTGTTCAGCGATAAGATCTTTTCCACTCATTAAAGCACATTCTTATCATTTAGATTGCGAGAGCAAAATGTAATCTTCGACCCGCTTAGCAATTTCTTTTGAAAGAGCTCCATGGGCAATTCCCAAAGGAGAAATGTTATAATGGTCTTCGCCCCAGCTAACCTGCTCAAAATTAAAGCGGCTGAACCTTTTAGGAATGAAATGCGTGTCATGGATCAATTCCTGAAGGACGATTTGAGGTTGCTCCGTTCTCAGATCCACAACCCTGATTCTCGCCGTCATATTGAGTTCATAGGAACATTCCTTTGGGAAAGAGGATTTTTGTCCATTGATAGGCAGCTCATCATGTTCGATCAGTTCTACAAAGACGACAAATTCATCATTGGCAAAAGCGGTTTTTATCCAAGAAATATCATTTGCGAAAGGATTGTCGGATGAGGAGAGTTTTTTTGTGATCGATCGGATTCTATGGTCCTCGATCAGATGCAGCTTATCTTTTTGTCGTAGGCGTTCCTGGATCAAGGTTGTCAATTCATCCGATAAGCTCCATGGAAGTTCCGAAGTCGTGCTATCGATAATCGGGACAAGCGCAACGACCGGTCTAATCACCGCTTCCTTTTCTTCATAATAATAGGCCTGTCTACTTTCTGAATCATCGTGGCATCCCGCCGCCAATGCAGCCAGGCAAATAACAATAGCTGTGCGTGACATCTATAGACTCCTTTAATCCTAGGTTCATAGGGAAAAATCTGACGATAACAAATCGCCCTCTTTCTTTACCAG
>DATIJE010000009.1:0-3975 GCA_035478995.1 Rhabdochlamydiaceae bacterium
ATCGTGCCCGGGCACGGGCACGCACACGGGCGCGGGCACGATTTTAAAGACTCTTAGACTTGTCTTGTTTTTTTTTGGGTGCAATGAGAAGATATTTGGATGAGTAAATCTGATTCTCCTGCTTGTTTCGTTGCGAACATCGATCTAAAGCTTGCCGACAAGCTAAAAGAGGACCTTGTAAATCAAGGTTTTAAAATCACACAACCGCAATATACGATCTTTTCGGCGCAAAAAAAAGGGATCTCCTGCACGTTGTATGCCTCCGGCAAATTGACCGTGCAGGGCAAAGACAAGGACGAATTCATTTCCTTCTATTTAGAGCCGGAGATCCTCGGTGCGTTCGCATACAGTTATCCGGAAGTAGGCGTTGATCTGACTCCGCGTATAGGAGTCGATGAAGCGGGAAAAGGAGATTTTTTCGGCCCCCTATGTGTTGCTGCCGTACAGGCAGACGGAGACAAAATCAAGGAAATGCTCTCTTTTGGAGTGCGGGACAGTAAAAAGATCGCCGATCTTTCCATCCTCAAACTGATGAAAAAAATCCAACAGTCCGTTCCCCACGCAATCGTGCGCATTTTTCCTCAAAAATACAACGAAATGTATGCATCCTTTCATAATTTGAACCGATTGCTGGCCTGGGGACACGCAAGAGCGATCGCGGAAATGGTGCAAAAAACATCCTGTACAACGGTCATTATCGACCAGTTCGCAAATGAACATGTCGTGGAAAATGCCCTGGAACGGCAGAAAATCCAAGTCAATCTCACCCAGCGGCATAGAGGAGAAGAAGATCCTGTCGTAGCGGCCGCATCTATTCTTGCCAGAGGAGCTTTTTTGGAAGGCCTTGAAAAACTCAGCGAAACAGTGGGCGTTCCCCTGCCAAAAGGCGCCTCGCAAAAAGTGATCGAAGTCGGCAAGATCCTAGTGGCAAAACAGGGAGCGGATATTCTAAAGACCGTCGCAAAGCTTCACTTTAAAACCACAGATGAAGTATTAGGGAATTAGGCAAAGGATGGCGTGGAATGCTGAAGCACCTCACTGTAAAAAACCTGGTTTTAATTGAATCCTGCGAGATCGATTTTGTCCAAGGCTTGAATATTTTATCAGGAGAAACCGGCTCCGGAAAGACTGCTGTGATAGAAGCCCTAAACCTGGTCATGGGACATCGGGCAGAGACCTCTATCATTCGAAAAGGCACCGATAAAGCTTCGGTCGAGGCTGCCTTTGAAATCCATTCTTCCCCTTCCCTTCCGCTTATTTTAGAAGAAGGAGGGATTGCGATCGATCCCAACGAACTCCTCATTATCAGACGTGAAATCTCGAGGACCGGGAAAAACCGCTCGTTCATCAATTGCCAGATGGTCTCTCTTCCTCTACTTCAAAAAGTAGGAGGCCATTTGATCGACCTTGTCAGTCAGCATTCCCATCACGATCTGCGCAGCTCTGATACCCAGCGAAATATCGTCGATCTCTATGGGGATTTACAAAGAGACATCTCCACATTTTTTGAAAGTTGGGAGAAAGAACAAGAAATTAGAAATCAATTAGGATCCCTTCTAAATAGATCGGCTTCGAGCCAGAGAGAAATGGACATGTGCCGCTTCGAACTTCAAGAAATTACCGATGCAGCCATCGGAGAAAACGAAGAGGAACGACTGTTTGAAGAACATGGCCGTATAGCACATTCCCAAGAATTGACGCAAAAGCTTGATCTGGTCTGTCAAGGGCTAGGTGATTCCCCTCAGTCGCTGATCGCATTGCTCGCAAGGTATAAATCCATGGTCCAATCCTTGATGCATCTCGACCCCTCCTTAGAAGATCCTTTTAATGTTCTTCAAGAAGCCGCTCTCAATTTAAATGAGTCTTTCCGTTTTTTAAGCGCCTACTTGAACAAACTGGAAAACGATCCTAAACGGTTTGAATACTTAGAGATCCGTTTGAGCGAAATGCAAAAAATCAAACGAAAATACGGAAAAAGTTATAAGGAAATTGAAAACTATAAAAATCAACTTCTGGAAAAACGATCCCAATTGGAAAATCTCGACCAGGAAATCGAAGAAGCTAAAGGCCGATTGAAAGAATTAGAAACGCACACTTTCCATCTATCAAAAATTCTATCAGAAAAGAGGTCCCTTTCCGCTAAAAAATTGCAAAGAGCCCTGACTAGTGCGATCCAGGAACTCAATATGGAACGGGCCGACCTCACAATCGAAATCAAACCTCAACCACGCTCCAGCACCGGTGAAGATGCCGTGCATTTCTGGCTAGCTCCAAATCTAGGAGAACCATCCGTTCTAGTGAAGGATAGTTCGAGCGGCGGAGAACTTTCCCGTTTGATGCTTGCGATCAAAACAACTCTAGCTGAAAAAAACCAGACACCTGTGATTATTTTTGACGAGATCGACGCAAATGTGGGTGGAGAAACTGCGTCCATCATCGGTGAAAAACTGCATGCTCTAGGCGAGTTCCGTCAAATTTTGTGCATCACCCACTTCCCTCAGGTGGCCTCTAAAGCAGACCACCATTTACTGGTGCGCAAAGATGAGTTCGATGGACGGACCTTATCTTTTATTCGACCAGTGAGCGGTCGAGAGAAGGAAAAGGAGCTGCTTCGCATGCTGGGCGGGAAAAAACAATCCTCTCTCATCCGCTAATCAAACTGTTACGGATTCAATACAAATGAATTGATGAATGTATTGAAGCCCCCTTCATCATAAATTTGCATTTCACATTCCATAGCCATTAAATACAGGCTATTCTTGACCATCATCGCACGGCCTTTGAAGTAAACACTTCCAGTGCGGATAAAGAAATCAAGAGCTTCATGCCCATTTACAAGCAATAGATCTGCAAAGATCAGTTGATTGCCTGGATTATGGCTTAAGATCCCATTTAAGAATTGCTCTAAGCTCATTTGCGCATAAGATTCATCGACGAAGTCAGGATATTGCGCGATCAAGAGCATGTATACAGTTCTTTTATCGGATGTAGAGATATAAGCATCGTATTTCAGATCATATCCTTCTTCCGATAGACTTAGTTTTTCAGTGACATGTTCTGGATGATTCGGGAATTTCATCTTGCATTTGCCGGCAACGGAATGAAATTCTTTCCACGGGTTTTCGAAATTCGGCCTTGAATACTTCTGACCTTCATTTTGTGGAGCCGCTGTCAAAGGATTGAGCAATACAAAAAATATTGCAATCATCGACATCACCGCCCCTTTTGCAACCTCTGTTATTTTCTTATTCATATCGCTCCCCCCTTAATAATTATAAAATTGACTTTCTATAGCTGCCTCCGGCACTGGGATGCTCCACATGACGATCGTCCCAATAATCCAAATAGCCGCAAGTACGATGACCGATGGTATGATCAGGTTTAAAAGAGCTTTCCAGGCAGAGAACCCTTGCACTTCTCCAAGACCTTTTAAAAAAATGACCAACGACCAAACAGATACGACCAACTGGATGATGAACAAGCCCATCACAGCACCATACTCTCCATAGGTTAGAGGCCCTCTTGGAAAAGAATTAAAAAACGTCTCATTTCCAAATAGGCACATCAAAATGATCCAGGTCAGAATAGTGACTATATGAGGGACATTCGCCCAGGCGACAGCCGATCTTATTTCTTTATAATTTCCTTCTCCATGGATCCATCTACCGGTCCACAATAAGAGGCCCGCGATGATCGACATCAGAATCATTCCGATGATTGGCGAAACGACCAAAGCGATTAAGATGATGGCATAAACAGGCAGACTTTCTCCCAGTGAAAAATTTTGCGCGAATTGCAACAGAAGTGGAAGTCCATAGATCCAACATAAAATCGGAAAACAATAGTCAGGGTTATAGGAAACAATTTTTCGAATTGTATCGCGAGGTTTGGTCCACATGCCTGACCATGGATTGACCTTTAATTGTCCTTTCCCTTTCCCTGTAAAAAAGTCCATAATCATCCCACGAGTTTTTA
>DATIJE010000010.1:0-29958 GCA_035478995.1 Rhabdochlamydiaceae bacterium
AGTGTGCGGTCTTTAGCTATTAGAGAAAGAAGTTCCAAGGTGTCTGTGATTCTATGAGGGCTTTCATAACAGATCGATGTTCCTGGATAATGAAGGACATCTATCAATACGGCCTTGTTCTCCGAATGTTTTTTGGGAAGAAACCCTAAGAATTGAAATCTTTTACTGCTTAGACCAGAGATGCTTAATGCGGCAATTGCAGCGCAGGGGCCTGGAATTGCGCTTACTTGTATTCCTTCGGCGCGGCATAGGGAAGCCAGTTTTTCCCCTGGATCGCTGATCCCAGGGGTTCCGGCATCTGTGATCAGAGCGATAGTTAAGTCTTTCTTTAAATCGGCCAGAATTTCTTCCGCTCTGCCTGACTCATTGAACTGATGATAGCTTTTTAAAGGTTTGTTTATCTCGTATTTTTGCAGGAGGTGGAGGCTGGTCCTGGTGTCTTCGCAGAGGATATAATCACAGGATTGCAAGACTGTAATAGCCCGAAAGGAGATATCGGCTAAGTTTCCGATAGGAGTGGCGATTAGATATAGCATGAGTTTAAAATGAGGTGGCACCCAGATTTGAACTGGGGTATGGGAGCTTTGCAGGCTCCTGCCTTACCGCTTGGCTATGCCACCATATCCAAGGAATTTTTAAAGCCAAGATTATGCGAAAGAGTGGATATGCGGTCAATTGAAAAACCTATAAATTCAGCATTTATGACTATAAATGAGAGGTTGAATTTAAAATTTTAAAATCGACAAAAAAGCCCATCATTACGTAAGTTAAGTGTTTTAGGTTCAAATAGATCAGACAACAAACAGCCTGAAGCTGAGATACTTAGGAGAAAAGGGGGATGAAAGGACAGCGTCTTTCCACTATAGCAAAGATATTAGGAAGCCGGATCGAAAATGAAAATTACATCGAGCACCTGAACGACAAATATGTAGAGCATTTTGAGTTCGATAGCAGGAAATTGGTCCAAAATAGTCTGTTTTTTGCATTGAAGGGTGAAAAGTTCGATGGGCATGACTTTCTGCGGGAGGCGGCTGAAAAAAAGGCTGCAGGCGCTGTGGTCTCCAGGGACTATCAAGGAAATCCCTTTGGACTCAGCCTTATCCGGGTGGACGATGTCGTCGGATCCTTACAGGACCTGGCAAAAGAAGCCCTTTCCAAACGCACCCTGAAAATTGTGGGAATCACGGGGTCTGTCGGCAAAACCACGACCAAAGAATTCGTAGCGACCCTTCTAAGTGCGCGATTTCGTATTGGTAAAATTCCGGGCAACAGAAATACGCAGGTCAGTTTTCCGACCAGCATTTTGAACCATCTGAATGGAGAGGAAGAGGTCTTTGTAGCTGAGATGGGGATCAGCCTTCCAGGAGAAATGGCGAACCTCGTCGACATCGCTCCTCCGGACATTGTCTTAATCAATAAAATTGCTTTTTCTCATGCAGAGTTCTTTGTCGACGGAATCAGAGGGATCGCTCGCGAAAAAGGGGAGATCCTTTCCCATTTTAAAACAAAACACGCGATCATCCATAATCAGGCTTTTTCTTTTGAGGAGATCTCTAAACGGGTTCCTCGTTCAACTTCTACTTTCGGGCTCGATCCGTCATTGGATTATTGTGTGCATTTTGTCGAAGAGGGAATCATCATCAAGGAAAAGAACGGTTTTTCCACACGTGTGTTTACGTTGCCTTTTCAAGCTTCTCATTTATGTGAGAATTTTCTTGGGGCGGCTGTAGTCGCGAGAAATCTTGGAATGGAGTGGGAAGAGATCATCAAGCAAAGTGCACATCTCAAAACCTATATACACCGGTTTGACAAGGTGGAAAAAAAAGGGATCACTTTCATCGACGATTGTTACAATGCCAATCCGGAATCGATGAAAGCGGCTTTGCAAAATTTGCCAAAGCCTTCACAAGGTGGAAAGACTGTGGCCGTTCTAGGGGCGATGAAGGAGCTTGGAAAGTATTCTGAGGATTTTCATCGAGAAATAGGGAAATGCGCATTGGATGCAGTCGATCATCTTCTGTGTTTCGGAAAAGAATGCCTTCCTATGACAGATGTATTTACCAAAGAAGGGCGTCCGGTAGATCATTTCCCAGACTTGTCTTCACTTCGCGAAAAGCTGCAAAATGTGATGCAGCCCGGCGATGTCGTGCTCATTAAAGGATCTAACTCATTGCAAATGTGGCGTCTTCTGGAAGATTGAAAAAAATCTTCCTTTGTATTTTGCAATTATTGCGATTGTCGGTAAGATTTTCATGAGATCATCTCTTTTTCTTTTTGGTATTTGTCCGTGATTTTACTTTTATTTGAATACTTCAGTTCAATCGGGATCAAAATTCCGTCTGTTTTTTATTATTCCTCTACAAGGATGATCCTCGCTGCCATGACGACAATGGCGTGCACCATTCTCATGGGGCCCCGTGTGATCAGCAAGCTCTATGCTTTGAAAACCGGCCAGTCGATCAGAGTAGAAGATTGCCCGCCTCTTGCGCAGTTGCATCAAAAAAAGAAAGAGACGCCGACGATGGGCGGCATCCTGATCCTATTTTCGATGGTCATCGCTCTTCTTTTATGGATGGACTTGAGTTCTTCTTTTACCCTGATTTTGCTAATCACTACGATATGGTTGGGATTTGTCGGCGGAATAGATGATTATTTAAAGCTCAAATATAAAAATTCTCAAGGGATGAAAGCGAAGAAGAAATTCCTTGCACAAGCAGCTCTGGGAGGATTTCTTGCGATGTATCTTCTTTGGCCTGTCGCAACGGATGCGATAAATACCAACCATTTCTTCCATCCCCCTGTCGCTAAAGAACAGATTTCCGTCATCAAGGACGATCAGTCAAAAATAGAAGTAGCGACGATCAGTTTGAATACCAGCCAATTCATGAGCCGATATTATATCCCCTTCTCAAAAGAACCCCTTTTTACGTTGAGCGGAGCTTTTTTAGGCTTGGGATTTCTCTCCACGATATTCGTAGTCACTGGCTGTTCCAATGCAGTCAACTTGACGGATGGATTGGACGGACTCGCAGCAGGATGCGTTGTCATGGTTTCTTTTGTTTTGGGCGTTGTGGCTTTTTTGTCCAACAACATCGAAATTTCCCGATATCTGAATATCTTGTACATAGAAGACAGCGGGGAGATTGCCATTTATCTTTTTGCACTGATCGGCGCGTGCCTTGGATTCCTTTGGTATAACAGCCATCCCGCGCAAGTGTTCATGGGAGATATTGGATCGATCCCTTTAGGAGGGATCATTGGAGTCTCTGCCGTTTTGCTGAGAAGAGAAATTTTGTTGGCTTTGATCGGAGGGATCTTTGTCGCAGAAGCTCTTTCTGTGATTTTGCAAGTTGGAAGTTATAAAATGCGCGATCGAAAGAGGATTTTTCTCTGCGCTCCTTTACATCATCATTTTGAGTATAAAGGCTGGCCTGAGACGAAGGTAGTCTTGAGATTTTGGATTGTCGGTTTGATTTTAGCGATCATCGGGATTGCATCCTTGAAATTTCAATAGGATCAGTTAAGGTAATATGAACGTTTTGGTTATCGGTCTTGGCATCAGTGGGATAGCGGCATCTGGATTTCTTTTAAGAAAAGGGTTTCACGTCACTGGAGTGGATGGGAATGAAACGGTTTTGAATTCGAATCCGCAATTGACCAAGCTCTGCGATCAAGGATTAAAAATTGTCCATGATTCTGCTTCAATCGATATGGACAGTTTTGATCTTGCCGTCGTATCTCCTGGCGTTTCTCCGAACCATCCTCTCTATCAGCTTGCATTGGAAAAAGGAATAGAATTAATAGGGGAGGCGGAGCTTGCCTTCAGGAACCTTCACCAACCTTGCGCCGCAATTACCGGGACTAATGGAAAGACAACTGTGACGCTTTTGACTGCGCATATCCTCAATGGAGCAGGAAAAAAAGCACGGGCCCTTGGCAACGTAGGGAATCCATTGATCGAATATGCCGAACATCCTCAAGCAGATGAGATCATCGTCGCAGAGCTCAGTTCCTATCAATTGGAAACCATGAAAACGCCTGTCTTCGATGTTGGTATCATTCTGAATATCACTCCTGACCATCTCGATCGATACAGGTCTATGGAGGAGTACGCCGCTGCCAAATGCCGGCTCCAGGATTGCATCAAAGAAAATGGAATCTTATATGCGCATTCTCAAATAGCTGATGACTTTGCGCATTTATTGAAAAGTGGTTTCAAGACATTTCAAGAAGCGGAAAACATTGAATACATTTTACCGCTGAGTTATAGAGAATTAGGGATGCATGAAATTGAGAATGCGCTTGCTGCCTGGGTGATTGTCCGCCATTTTGGAGTATCAGGAGAGCAATTTCGAAAAGGACTGGAAACTTTTAAAAAGCCTGCGCATCGGATCGAGTTCGTTAAAAACATTGACGGCGTCTCATATTATGATGATAGCAAAGGGACAAATGTAGATGCGACGATACAAGCGGTCCGGTCTATGAAAGGCCCTGTTTTATTGATAGCGGGAGGAGTAGACAAGGGAGGTTCATACGTTCCTTGGAAACTATGGTTCCGCAATAGAGTTAAACGGATCATCGCGATTGGACAGGCCGCAGGGAAAATTCATTCTGAAATGAGCGATGAATTTGAAGTGGAGATAGTCAGTTCTCTTTCCAATGCTGTTGCGTCTGCTGCGAACCATGCGGAAAAAGGAGATTGCGTTCTTCTTTCTCCAGGCTGCTCGAGTTTCGATATGTTTCGTGATTATGCCCATAGAGGTGAAGAGTTTAAACGCCATGTTGATCACATTGATAGAGGAGAGATACAATGAGCCGCAGGGATACCATCGTCATCGCGGTATTGATTAATGCCGGATTATTGATCGTTTTGTTCGCTACTGCTTTAAAATCCAATCATGCAGAGCAGAATCTGGCAATGGAGCCATCGCCGGCAATTTCTACGATTTCCGAACTGCCGATGCGTCAGGAAATCGCTAAAGTTTCAGGTGACGAAGTAGACCAGGTACTGAGCCAATACTCCAATACGGCGCCTGCTGCCCAATCTTCGATTGTTGCAGCTCCTGTGCAGACGAATATACCTGTAGCACCTGCGCCATCAGCCCCGACTGCAAAAGATTCTTTCGCATCGCAGAGTTTTGCAGACGACCTGCAGGCAATCTCTTTGCCCGCACCCGTTTCTTCATTTATTGCAGATTCTTCAGGCGCCTCAGATTTTCCTGAAGTCACAGTAAAAAAGGGAGATGTGCTAGAAAAAATCGCTCGTGTCAATGCTACAACAGTAGAAGAAATCATGAGGATCAACCAACTATCTTCTACGAAGTTAAAGATCGGACAGGTTTTACGAATTCCTCCGAAAACAGGAAAAAAGGCACAGCAACAATCTATAAACACAGCTAAAACTGCTCCAACTTCTGCTAAAAGCTCAACACCCAAATTCTATGTCGTAAAAAATGGCGATAATCCATGGACGATCGCTGTGAAGAACCACATGAAAGTCGACGAGCTGCTGAAATTGAACAATCTCGATGAAGAAAAAGCCCGACGCTTGAAGCCCGGCGATCAGCTGCGAATCAAATGAAAAGAAATGGCCTGTACCTTCTGGTGGTCGTCACGCTCATCTTTGCGATGGGCCTGTTGATGGTATTTAACACAACGGCTGCGGAGGTTCTCGATCGCTCTCTGGACCGGAGTACACATCAGGCTCTTATCAAGCAGATCTTATATGGGATTTTAGGAACGTTGGGAGCGATCGGTGTTTGGTTTTTGGGGTATCAGAATATCTTAAAGCTGAGCGGTTTTTTTCTTGCTGTCAGTATTATTTTGCTCGTTCTTGTCTTTGTTCCCGGCTTTGGACAACAGATCAACGGCGCACACCGATGGATTGCCTTTTTTGGATATTCTTTTCAGCCATCGGAATTTGTTAAATACATTATTCCCGTCTACTTTATCCATGTCATGACAGCGCATGATAAATCCATGCCATTGAAATCATTTTTGAAATTGATTGCGATCCTACTTCTACCGATTGGATTGATTTTGATCGAACCTGACAATGGAACAGCAGGGATCATATTAATGAGCCTGTTCGCTCTTTTCATTTTGATCAGGATCAAATGGGTCTATTGGGCGCTTCCTCTTCTAATCGCAATCGTTGGCGGAGTCGCCGTGGCGTCAAAGATGCAACATGTTCCCGACCGTATTCGCGTCTATCTGCATCCCGAAACGGACTTGAAAGGGAAAGGGCACCAGCCTCATCAAGCCAAGATCGCCGCCGGTTCAGGAAAACTTTTTGGTCGCGGGCTTGCTGAAAGCTTGCAAAAACTCGACTATCTTCCCGAAGCACGGAGCGATTACATCGCTGCAATTTTTGCTGAGGAATTTGGATTTATTGGCATGACATCTTTGATTTTGTTATACATGCTCATCGGCTATTTGGGATTTCATATCGCATCCAAGACCCAAGATGTGCAAGGATTTTATTTGGTATCGATTTTTACATTTCTGATTTGCTTTCAGGCTTTTTTAAATCTTGGGGTTGTTTCAGGACTGTTGCCAAGTAAAGGAACCAATCTTCCCTTTTTCAGCCAGGGAGGGTCTTCCTTGTTGGCCAATTTTATGGCCATGTGCCTGATTCTGAATGTGGCCAATACAAGCTCTGTAAAAGGGAATCTAGCATGTCGGGTAAAAAAACAAAAATCTTGATCGCTGCCGGAGGAACTGGCGGCCACATTTTCCCTGCTCAAGCTCTTGCAAAGCAGCTCGCTGCGCGAGATGAGGTTCAGGAAATTCTATTCGCCGGACATGGTCTGTCGCACAATAGATATTTTCAGCAGGAGCAATTCATCTATCAGGATGTAAATAGCAGCACGGTTTTTTCAACAAAGTGGGTCTCGGCAATCTGGAAAATTGGAAAAGGGATCCTGGAGTCTCTTAAAATCTTAAAAGGATTTAATCCCGATATTGTAATAGGGTTCGGCAGCTTTCATTCTTTTCCCGTTCTCGCGGCTGCTTTCATGAAAAGGACGCCAATTATTTTGTTCGAGTCCAATTGCGAGCCAGGAAAGGTCAATCGCCTATTTTCAAGATGTGCAGAAGTTTCTGCAATTCAGTTTCCAGAAGCGTCAAGGCGTCTTTCAGGAAAAACAGTCGAAATAGAAATGCCTCTTTGGAAGAAGGATTTCTATGAAGATGTCGATGTAGAACAGGCGAGAGTATATTATGGACTGGACCCTTCGAAGCTGACTTTTTTAATTTTTGGAGGCTCGCAAGGGGCTGTTTCCATCAATCAGACTTTTTGCAACACTGCAGCGCGGTCTGATTTTCCTGTTGAGAAATTCCAAGTGATCCACATTGCAGGCTCACGGACTGATTTAGAAGAAATTCGTCAGATTTATCGAAATCTCAACATTGCTGCCTGCGTCAAAGAGTTTGAAGATAACATGCATTGCGCATGGAAAGCTGCAAGTCTTGCTATCTGTCGGTCCGGAGCCGCAACTTTTGCAGAACTGGTCTTTTTTGAAGTCCCAGCTATTTTGATCCCTTATCCACACGCTGCAGACGACCATCAGCAAAAGAATGCTAAATTCATGCAAGTCCACGTTGGAGGTGCAGTCGTGATTTCAGAATCCGAATTGAATGAAAAGACATTGTCAGGCGCTATTCAATATCTGCTCGATCCTGAGAAAAATCAATTATTTGCAATGAAAGAAAGGATCAAAGAGTTTAAAAACCGAAATGAAAAACAGGATCTTTGTTCGTTAGTATGCGAAATCTCAACGCGGATAAAAAAATAATGGAACGAAAAAAATATCATTTTATCGGAATAGGGGGAATTGGCATGAGCGCTCTTGCCAATATCCTCTTGAAAAAAGGAGAGCGTGTCAGTGGAAGCGACCTGTCTTCAAATTATGTCACAAAAGGATTGATAGAGGCAGGAGCCCATATTCAATCAGGCCATAGTGGAGAAAACATCGATCCTGACATGATTGTCATCTATAGCACCGCGGTGTCCAAGGAAAATGAGGAATTACAGAAGGCATTGCAAATTGGAATTCCGCTGCTGCATCGATCGGAACTATTAGCTCAACTGATGTCCGAATATGCGCCTTTGCTTGTCGCGGGTTCTCATGGGAAGACAACGACTTCTTCACTTTTAGCGCATGTGCTTGCAGATGTACATTTAGATCCCTCTTATGCAATCGGAGGAGTTGTGAGAAGTCTAAAAGCGAATGGAGGCTATGGCCAGGGCCCCTATTTTGTCGCTGAAGCCGATGAAAGCGATGGTTCTTTTTTAACGTATCCTGCCCTTGGAGCGATCATTACCAATATAGATAATGACCATCTTGATTATTGGATGACAACAGAAGCTTTGATTGCAGGTTTCAAAAGATTTGCCGATCAAATAGGCTCAAGGGACCATCTGTTCTGGTGTGCCGATGATAGCCACCTCCGGTCCCTATGTTTACCAGGAACGAGTTATGGATTTTCACAGGAGGCGGGGCTTAGGATCACGCATTTTAATCAGAGGGGATGGACAACTCTTTTCACAATTTCATTCCAAGGCCAGGAATATAAAGACATTGAAATTCCACTTATCGGCAAGCATAACGTCTTAAATACCGCTGCGGTGTTCGGCTTTGGGCTTCGTTTGAACATCTCAGAACATCTGCTGCGAAGGGCATTAGGTAGTTTTCAAGGGGTAGGCCGACGAGTCGAAAAAAAAGGGGAGGCCAAGGCGATAGAGGTGTACGACGACTATGCCCATCATCCCACAGAAATTTTAACAACCCTGAAAGCGATCAAATCTGCTTCTGAGGGGAAACGATTGGTCGTGGCCTTTCAACCCCATCGCTATACTCGGACCAGGGATTGCATGGATCAATTTCCCGATGCCTTTGTGGATGCCGACGTGCTGATCCTCGCTGATATCTATTCTGCCGGGGAAAAATCGATCGATGGCATTACAACGGAACGGCTTCTGGAAAACATACGCAACAAGATAAAAGACCGAGTTCGATATGTCCCCAGGCAAGACCTGGTCCGATACTTGGCTGGTTTTCTTGAGCCGAACGATGTTCTCATCACGATGGGAGCAGGCGATGTGACAAAAGTCGGGCCCGATCTTTTGATGCAATTATGAAACCTAATTTTCTCAGCAAAAAATTGTCCCTCATTCGAGCTCTAAGCTGGATTGTAGGATCGACCATTTTAATCTCAGGAGGAGGATACAGCCTCCTGAAACATGCGCTTAATTGGAAGCAGGATAAAATTCTGGACCCTAATAACAGGATCGTTGCCATTGTACAGACAGGCCCTCAAAAAGAAGCTCTTAAAACCGTCTATCTCGCCGAGCTGATCGGCATCTCGATCGATCGTCCAACCAGTATCTTTCGTTTTGATGCCCGGCTGGCAGAAAAAAGGCTTTTGCAATCGCCTGTGATCAAAGAAGCCCATGTAAAAATCATGAAGCCGGGAGCCGTGTACGTCGATTATACCGCTCGTCAGCCAATCGCATGGGTGTATGACTTTGAGAACGCCGCCATCGATGAGGAGGGATATCTCTTTCCAGTACATCCCTTTTTTACTCCTAAAAAGCTACCGGAAATCTATCTTGGTCTTGCCCCTTTCGGCATTCTTTCTGAAGACCCGGACAGGGCAGTCGCCGAGTGGGGTTTTCCCAGACAGGATAAATACACCAAGCTGGCTTTGGCCCTGCTAAAGATGGTATCCGATTCTCCTCATGGCGAACTGTTCCACATCCATCGTATCGATGTCTCTAATGCTTATGCAGAAAGCTTCGGAGTGAGGGAAATCGTCTTGATCGCCGAAGACCAGGTAGTTCTTCGTGAGAATGAAAGAGAGGTTGTCTTTGTATTTCCAAGAATCCTGCGTCTCAGCACGAAGAATTACGCCCAAGAGCTGGGTAACTATCTGCAATTGAGGGACCAGCTATTGCAGCAGGAACAACAACAGATGAAAATACCGAATGGGGATTCCTCTCTTGTCAGAATGACGGAGAAAGTCATCGATTTCCGTATTCCAAGGCTGGCCTTCATCGATCAGAAATAAAAAAGCGCGCAGACCTCAGAGCGTTTGCAGCTATCGCTGCATTACTATTCATCATAGTTTCGCCTTCTGATCTACGCGCAAAAAGTTTCAACAGCCTCGTTCAGTCCCTCGATCACTTCCTGTTCAGGTATTCCTTTTTCTCCAGAGACTTTTTCAAGGAGTTCCGAGAGCTTTTGTACGGCAATTTGTGCCCGGTCTTCTGTCAGATCGGCAGTCACTTTAGAGAGAATCACATTGAGAAGCGCTTGAATGCCTTCATCTGCAGTCTGTTCTATGCAAGGACGTATCCGAATGCGATAGTCTAATTTGATGGTGATGGCGACCAGTTTTGCCCTTGCATTTTCCTCAGTGAGTATGTCGATGATCGATTCAAGGGACTCTGGAAGATGTTTGTCCGTTTTACTGCCTAAATAAAGTTCATGACATAGTTGGAGCAGGTCCGAGAACGCTTTCTCCTCTTCGTGCGCCCTGAGGTAGTTTCCCCCTTCCATATGCATCTTCGCCAGGAGCATGATCGTCGATAGATATTCGTAAGTCGCGGTATGGTCGCATGGACTCTTGTCCCAAGAACCGTACCATGCATAGAGCTCAGAAGCTTGATCGAATAGTTTCTGTCCTGATAATGCGTTATAGCGTGGAAAAGGAGAAGATGGGGCATGGAAATCGACCGGGCCTATCATCATTTACCCCTTTTTCCTAACCGTTTCTTGTCGGAAAGATCAAAGGGAACAAAAGGCGTGAGGACGAATATCTTTTTTCAATAATATCCCTTCGGATATTGAAAGAATTAGATATTTCCCTTTTGCTCCCATTGCTCTTCCCGGCAATGGTCTTATTAATTAATCTTCTTAATTTGATTATATATAATTATAATTATAATTAAACTAATTTTTTAAAAATTAATTATATTTAATTTAAGATGTTAATAATAACGTTATTAACAAAAGAGCCTGGGATATACTGGATGTGATTAATAAGGATTATAAAGACTTTAAACTATCGACCAGGTGGTCTACTGCCTCAAGGGCATCGAGAAGGTCTTGGGGATTGGAATTCGAAGCGAGGCCATCGATATAGCGGGTGCATTCTGTCCAGACTTTATGGATCGCCTTATCGCCCTCATTTTTGCGATAGACTCCGGAACTTTTATGATGCCAATCCAATTGTTTGCTCGAGTCGACAAACCGCTCTAATGCTTCTTTCAATTCTACACTATCCTTGGAGGATCGGATCTTCTTTTTAAAATCAATGCACACTTTTCGGAAAAAATGGTGGGGTTCTTCTCCAGGATTTCCTGAAAAATTTACAGGCAGCGGCATAGTTGCTCCTTCAATATAATTTGGAATATAGACCAAAGAAGAATAATCTTATATACCGAACGTGTTTCAAAAATTGGTTTTGGGAAATGCCGGCGCAGCCCAAACCCAATTTTTGAAACACATTCGGTATTAGCATCATTGATTCAAAATTAGGTGTGGTGGTAGACTCTCGAAAAATTTTAAAAAATTAACAAATTTACATTTATGAAAGACTTTATAGCTTATCTCATAAAAAATCTCGTTGATCAACCCGATTCCGTAGATGTTCAGATTTTTGATGGACAACAGGGGACTATTGTAGAAATTCGCGTTTCTAACGGCGATGTAGCCAAAGTTGTAGGCAGGCAAGGACGGACGATAAAGGCTCTGCGTACCATTGCCATGACTATAGGAGCACGTTTCGGAAGGCGGGTACGTGTTGAATTGATCCACTAATCTTTCCGAGTTCTCAATTTGATTGATCGTTCTTTTTAATTTTATAAAAAAATTAATTATGATAACATCTTTAATACATAAATGAGCATGAGTGTGAAAAAATGGTAATAGGATTGAATATCATAGAAGAAGAAAAAGAAGATATTGTGACGCTTCGAGTAGCAGGACGGATAGATGCTACTTCATCTCCAGCATTGGAAAAGAAAATTAGCGAGCTTATTCAAACGGGCCACAAAAAGATTCTGATCGATTTTACAAAGGTGGATTACTTGAGCAGTGCCGGACTTCGACTGATGCTTTCATCGACAAAAAAAATAAAAGCACAGGGTGGACGTTTAGTGTTTTCAGGAATGAGCACTGGAGTGATGGAAATCATAAAAATGGCAGGATTTGAGAGAATTTTGGATATCCACAGTACTGAAAAAGACGCTTGGAATGTATTGAAAACTTGATGGAGGACGAGTGAGCCCCGGCTTAACCTTGGAAGAAAAAGAGGTTCAGGATCTTTTTGGTATTCCATTGCCTCTCAAAATGAAAACGCCTTCTAGGAGCAAAAAAAAGAAAGTCATTGTCATTTCGGGACCTACCGGGGTTGGGAAAACGGAACTTTCGGTAAAGATAGCCCAGGTGATAGGAGGCGAGGTCGTTTCGGCCGATTCCATGCAGGTCTATAAAGGCATGGACATAGGAACAGCAAAAGCCAGCACGACCCAGCGTTCCATTGTACCTCATCATCTTATCGATTGCCGCGATCTCGATAAAACATTTAATGTTGTCGAGTTTTATGAAGCAGCGAACAAGGCGATTCATGAGATCCTCATCAAAGGACATGTTCCCGTTGTTGTAGGAGGGACTGGATTTTATATCCATGCTCTTTTGTATGGGCCTCCAAGCGGACCTCCTTCTGCACCTGAAGTGAGAACAAAACTGGAGCAAGAAATGCAGCATCAAGGCCCTGCTGCATTGTATGAACGGTTGCGCAATCTCGATCCAGACTACGCGACCACCATCACACAGAGGGATAAACACAAAATCATTCGAGCATTGGAAATCATTTCCATTACCAATCAGAAAGTGTCCAAATTTTCTAAAGCATCTTCGGATAGAAATGACAATTATGATTTCCGATGCTGGTTCATCTATATGCCTAAAGAAGTCCTTTATCCGCGGATTGAAATGCGCTGCGACACGATGATCGCTAATGGATTTATCGATGAAGTCCGTACTCTCGAAAAGAATGGCTTGAGGCAGAATGTCTCCGCTGCTCAGGCTATCGGTTATCGGCAATGTTTAGAATTTCTTGATTCTGAACAAACCCAGCAGGATTGGGAGCGTTTTGTATTTTCCTTTAAACAGGCATCCCGCCGTTATGCAAAAAGACAATTTACATGGTTTCGAAGAGAGCCATTATTTAGATGGCTGAACATGGATTCGACCCCCTTTGAAAAGGTTGTCGAAATCATCCTTCAGGACTATGAACTCAGCTTTTAAAATTTGATTCTTTGTCCAATGCCCCTTGTCCTTCGACAAGTAAAATTTTTATTTTAATTAATTCAATAAAATTGATGTTTTATTTATCTTTTCGAATTAATTGTGTCTTAAGCAATTAAAAAAGAAATCGGGAAAAAAGTTTCCTCTCAAGAAGAATATATGCTTCACTTAAAAAGACATTTGCTATAGACTTTTAACAATTAATTACTTCAGTTAGCCTTCCTTAACCCTTTTTAAGAGTATCAAGTCAAAAAATGAGTACTGACCAACAATTTGTGGAAATCCAAGAGAACCAAGAAACATTTACTCTCCCCGAACCCCGTGAGGAGCCCTTTGAGAAAGCCGAGGAAGAGGCAAAGGAAGAAAAATTGGTTATAAATTCCGAAGATTCGGACAAAAATATACCGGAAGCTATACAAACCCCACTTTTGGATCCCGTTCAGTATGAAAGTGACAAAAAAGGGTCCGATGTTTTTGTCGAATTTTTTGCAAAATTTGAGCATGAACAGGAGGTTGAGGAAAAAATACGCCTGGCCATCGACTTTATGAGGGCGGCCCTTTCTCAATCCGGAAGTCCGCATTTTAAAGATTTTTGGGAAGGAAGACGTCTATGCTTACCTTTATTTAAAGAAACGATCAATCCTTCCAAGCGCGCTCTTTTGTGGGCTGAATACATAGAGCTTTCAGCCGAAGCCCGTCGGTTAAAAGAAATTCTGGATGAACAGTCTGCATTTGCAGCTGAACAAATCGAACTCGCTATTCAGGCCCTGGAAAAGGATTTAAGCCAATACGATGAGCAACTTCAGCAGGTTCCTGAAATGCAATTTCCAGAACCGTGCACCTCGATAGAGGCTAAAAAATCGACCTACAATGCACTGCAAAGAGAACTCTATTTGCTGAATACGTTTGCCTCTCGTGTAAATGCTCTTCGTAAAGAGGTGGTGAAGACTGAAATGAGGGTCCGGATCAAGAATAAGTTCTTTGAGAGATTGTCTGCTTGCGGAGATCAGATTTTTCCTCGCAGGAAGGAATGGATCAAGCAGATTTCTGAAGAGTTCATTTCCGATGTGCAGGCGTTCATCAACTCCCATTTTCAGGATGATGAGCAAAGGATGCCTCCTTTATTCGTTTTGAGAGAAGAGATCAAGGCCTTGCAAGCGATCGCCAAGTTATTGACGTTGAATACGCATTCATTCACTGAAACACGACTTCAACTCAGCGAATGCTGGGACAAGGTCAAACGAAAAGAAAAAGAGAGAAAAAAAGAATTTGCTCAAAAAAAGCAGATCTACAAGCAGAATTGCGATTTAGCAATGGAGAAAATCACCGTTTTCGCCGATCTTTGCCGAGAAGGGAGCCTCACTAATGAAGAATTAAATGGCCAGTCGGATCAAATTCTGGACTACATGAGATCTTTGGAATTGGGCCGAGATGAAGTGAGAAGTTTAAAAGACGAAATTCACAAAGCTAGACGTTTGGTCTATGAAAAAGCACGCGAGCACGAACTGGAACGGGAAAGAAAAGAAAAAGAGATCGAGAGGCAGAAAAAAGAAAGAGTCGCTGAGTTTAGAAATCAGTTAGCCGCTCTTTTACAAAATTCTGAACCGATGACAGCGGAAGACCTGAGTCTTGTGCGCGACAAAATGCAAACTGAATATGATCAGATGGCCTTAACTCGAGCGGAGAAGCAAATTTTTGAACGGTTATTTAAACAATTAAAAGATGCAATTACTGATAAAAAAGAAAAATCCTTAATGAACTTATCAGAAGATGAATTGCAATCTTTAGAACAGTTAAAGGAAATTTTAAATCAAAGAAAACAGTGGCGTCAAGAAATTAAGAATCAGCTGGAAAATTATCGCAAGGCTTTAGGCGAATCAGGATTTGATTTTGAAAAAGCCATGACATATAGCGAGTTAATAAATACTGAAAAAGCCCGTTTGGAAAAAGCAAATGCTGCAATTGAAGAGATTGACGAAAAGTTAGAACAGTTCGAAAATCGGTGAAAAGAGGTTAAAAAGATAATTATTCCTTTGCTGATGTTTTGAGAACAATCTTTGAAAGGAAAAATAATTTGAAATTAAGTGTTTTTGATCTTGATCATACTTTAGTGCAAGGTAATAGCAGCTATCAATTTTGCCGATATCTTATCAGGCGAAAGGCCCTGCCTATATCTTCTTTATTCTATTCTGCGGCATGTTATTTGAAGCATCACTTTTATGGGATGTCTCTTTTTGACATGCATCAAAATATATTTAATAAATTTTTAATTGGAAGATCTTTAGACTTCATAGAAAAACACGTGGAGATATTTGTCGAACAATATTTGCCGCATGCTTTATATATGCCAGCTGTAGCAGAGCTGAAGCTCGCGCAGCATTTGGGGCATCATACTGTAATCCTGTCCAATTCTCCCAGTTTTGTAGTCGGAGCGATAGCCAAGTTTTTGGGCGTCAAGGAATGGGCGGCAACTGAATATGGTGTTGACAAAGATCAACGGCTGTATAAGATTTCTTCAGTAATGCAAGGAGAAGAAAAAGCTTCTTTCGTACGACAGTTTTCCAAGCATATGGGGATAAAAAAAGAAGATATAACTGCGTATTCCGACAGTCATCTGGACTTGCCGTTTTTATTGTCAGCAGGCAATGCAGTTGCTGTAAATCCTAATAGAAAATTGCATAAGCTGTCCCAAAAAAAACATTGGAAAGTGATTTAATTTTGATTTCCGGAGACAAAATGAATCCAAGATCAGCAGCTATCAGAGAGGCGATAGAACGGAAACCTCTTTATGGAGAAGCCCATAGAAAAACCCCCATCGACAAGTTCGGTCATTTCACTTTCAATCAGAACATCATGGAACGGATGTTGCCTAAGGATGTATGCGCAAATATTTTTAAGGCGATGAAAGGAAAGGACAAGATCAACCCTGATTTTGCCGATCCGATCGCACAAGCGATGAAAGACTGGGCTGTTGCTATGGGTGCAACGCATTTTTGCCATTGGTTCCAGCCTTTGACCGGATTTGCCGCCGAAAAACATGAGGCGTTCATCGATTGGAAAACTTCTGAGGTCTTGATCGAAAAATTTTCCGGCAAACAGCTTCTTCAAGGAGAGCCCGATGCTTCCTCATTTCCAAGCGGAGGCCTGAGAAGCACTTTTGAAGCTCGGGGATATACGGCATGGGATCCCTCTTCCATTCCCTTTTTATGGAGGTCAGGCGGCGCAACGGTCTTGTGCGTTCCTTCCATATTTTTTTCATGGTCTGGAAAAGCTTTGGACATGAAAATTCCACTATTGCGCTCCGATGCAAAGATCAGTGAAGCTACCATGCGCCTTTTAAATCTGTTAAAAATAACAGCAAATTCTGTCTATTCCACACTAGGCTGCGAACAAGAATATTTCCTCTTAGATCGCGCCCTATTTTCCTTAAGGCCCGACCTGTTGATGGCAGGTAGGACCGTCTATGGGGTCAGTCCTTCAAAAACACAGGAACTAGAGGACAATTATTTTGGAGTCATCAAAGAACGTGTTTTAGCATTCATGCGCGATTTTGAAGAGGTGGCTTTTGATTTAGGAATTCCTCTTAAGAGCAGGCACAATGAAGTGGCTCCGGGACAATATGAAGTGGCCCCGATCTACGAGAAAGCATCGATCGCTGTGGATCACAATATTTTAACAATGGAACTGATGCGCCAAGTCGCTGCAAGGCATAACCTGGTGTGTTTGCTGCATGAAAAACCCTTTGCTGGCATCAATGGCTCAGGAAAGCACAATAATTGGTCCCTCTGCACGGATTCCGGAATGAATCTTCTCAATCCTTCTTATTCTTCTGAGAACGGCGTTGTATTTTTAATCCTTTTGACAGCGGTCTTGAATGGGATTTTTGAAAATGGGGCATTGCTTCGGGCTTCCATTGCTTCCGCAGGCAACGACCATCGATTGGGAGGGCATGAAGCTCCTCCTGTAATCATGTCGGTCTATTTAGGAGAAGCATTGGAAAAAATGTTGACGGAAATTGAGGAGAACGGCTCCCATGAAGGGTTCAATCTGGAAAAATTCGATCTCAAAGTCCAATCTTTGCCCGATCTTCCAAAAGATAATAGCGATCGAAATCGCACCTCCCCTTTTGCGTTCACTGGAAACAAATTTGAATTTCGCGCTGTCGGAGCTTCTGCCAATTGCGCTTTTCCTTTGACAGTGATCAATTCCATTGTAGCGGCAAGCTTGAATCGGATCATGAATGAGATCGAAGCAGCGATTGAAAAACCGTCCAATCTATCTCTTAATGAGCTTCAACAGGCTATCCTTCCTATCGTCCGCAAATTTTTAAAAGCATCTAGGCCTATCCGGTATTCTGGAGATAATTATTCGGTCCAATGGAAGGACGAAGCACGAAAGAGGAATCTTCCGATTATAGATAGGTCGCTTCATGCGTTTAAAATGTTCATCGATCCTAGTGCCGGCAAGATATTGGATGGAGTGCTTTCTGAAGAAGAACTACAGTCCCGTTTCAATATCATGGTGGACCGGTATTGCAAGGAAGTCGATATTGAGGCGAAGCTCATGTCCGATATTTTCTATACTCAAATTTTACCCGTTGCAATAGAACATCAAAAACAATTTGCCAAGAGTCTGAAACTTCTTCATGAAACGGAAATGGTGGTTGGAAAAGCGCAGTCGTCTTTGTTGAAAAAATTGTGTCTGTCTATTGATAAGGCCCTGGACTCCGTTGCTTCTCTTGAGGAAGAGAGGCATAGAGCAAAAGAGTTGAAAGGAACAGAAAGGGGAGAGGCCTTTTGCGAAAAAGTCGTTCCAAAATGCGAGCAGGCCAGAGTGGCTGTGGATGCATTGGAAATGTTGGTAGATGACCGCTTGTGGCCGTTGCCGAAGTATCGGGAATTGCTGTGGATTCTGTGAGGGGTATGCGGGAAAAAAAATTTGGTTTTTTTGGTGGGACGTTTGATCCGATTCATTTCGGACATTTGAATTTAGCTGTGCATCTTTTGGAAATGCACAATTTGGATAAAATTGTTGTATGTCCGGCACAGTATTCTCCTCATAAAAGCGGCGATCAGCCTCATATCTCCGCAAAGCACAGATATCAAATGACCGCTCTTGCGATTTCTCCGATAGAGAAATTGGAGATCTCGGATTTGGAGATACATCGGGAAGGGCCTTCCTATACCATCGATACGGTTCGAGCGCTGATCAAAGAAAACTCCACAAAAGATCAAGACATTCGCTGGCATTTGATTTTGGGAGAAGATTCCTTGAATGGTTTTTCGCAATGGAAAGAAGTCGAAGAGCTTGTTCAACTGGCCTCTCCCTTGATCGGAAGCCGAATCGGGCAATTAAATGCATTAGACTTGCAACTTTCAGCTCCTCTTTTTCAAGCTATGGAAAAAGGGTTGACGAAGATTCCTATCATGGAGATCAGCAGTACTGCAATTCGAGAAAGGCTTCGCCAAAAACGTTATTGCGGTCATTTGGTCCCTGCTAGAGTACTAGAATATATCAATGAACATAAACTATATTAAAACGTAAATGAAAGATCCATTAAATATGCTTAATTCTATCGCTCAAATTATTTATGATAAAAAAGGAATTAACACATTGGTCCTTGATGTCCGAGGTGTTTCTACAATCACCGATTATGCTGTGATTGCCGAAGGGAACGTGGACAAGCATGTCATTGCTATCGCGCATGCGATCCAGCAAGTTATGTCGGAGCGGGGCGAAAGTCCTGCCTATGTCGAAGGAATGCAAACAGGAGATTGGGTTGTTCTAGATTACATCGAAGTGATGGTACATCTTTTTATGCCCGGACTGAGAGACAAATATCAATTAGAAAAGCTTTGGAAAGAAGGAAAAATAGTGGATGTAAAAATTAATACATCTCCTTCTGAGTCAATGGCTTATGCTTCAAAGGCGCAGAAGATAAAATAGCTTGCACAATTTGTCATTTTTAAATATCCTTTTAGCAGTGCGAGAATCGATCAGTTATCTCTGATAACTTTTTTTAGAATACGTAGATAAAGTTAGTAAATTTTTTAATACTTGGTGAATCAATTATGAGTAAAAAACGTGTCGTTGTCACAGGAATGGGACTCGCTTCCTGCTTTGGAACGGATATTGATCATTTTTACGATCAGCTGCTGGCTGGACGGAGCGGTATCGTTCCGATCGAAGAATTTCCATGCCAGGAGTATCCTACACGTTTTGCCGGTGTGGTAAGGAACTTTGATTGCGGCGAATATTTGGACAAGAAGCAGGCTCGCCGGGTGGATCCGTTTATCCGTTACGCTGTAGTATCCGGAAAAAAAGCCTTAGAAATGGCACAATTGACCGGAGAATCTCTGGAAGCATTGAACAAGCAGCGCTGCGGCGTCCTGATCGGATCAGGAATGGGCGGCATGAATGTGTTCTACGAAGGATCGGGGACCGTTCTCACCAAGGGCTATAAACGTTTGACGCCGTTCTTTGTCCCTTACATTATCACGAATATGGGAGGGGCGCTTCTGGCCATCGACATCGGCTTTATGGGGCCGAACTATTCCATTTCAACAGCATGCGCCACATCGAACTACTGTATCTACACCGCAGCCCAGCATATTCGAAAAGGCGACGCAGACCTGATGGTATGCGGCGGAGCCGAGTCGCCCATTACTCCAATCGGACTTGCGGGATTTGTCTCTTGCAAGGCGCTTTCTGAAAAAAATGAAGATCCGACCAAAGCCTCCCGTCCATGGGACAAGCAAAGAGATGGATTTGTCATGGGAGAAGGGGCAGGGGTTCTAGTCTTGGAAAGTCTGGAGCATGCACTGGAGCGGGGAGCGCCCATATTTGCCGAATATCTCGGCGGCGGCATCTCTTGCGATGCCTATCATATGACCGATCCACGAGAGGACGGGCTAGGCGTTTCGATGTGCATGAAAAGCGCCATAGAAGATGCCGGAATTTCTAAAGAGAACATCAACTACATCAATGCCCATGCCACTTCGACTTTAGTCGGCGATATGTGCGAGATAAACGGCATTAAAATGGTTTTCGGCGAGCATGTCGGCAACATAAAAATAAATGCGACGAAATCCCTGATTGGACATTGTCTCGGGGCTGCGGGAGGCATTGAGGCAATTGCAACGATCAAGGCGATTTTGACAGGAATGCTGCACCCAACGATCAACCTCGATGATCCGGAACCCGGCATCGAAGGGATCGATGTCGTGGCAAATCAGGCGAAGCCTCATAAGATCACTGCAGCGCTATCGAATTCTTTTGGATTCGGCGGACATAACTCATCTCTCATTTTTGCGCCCTATCGTCCATGAAAACCATCGAAGCGAAATCTTTTGGAATCATTCCCTTAAAAAAAGAAAATGAAACATGGAAGGTGTTAATTATCCTCCATAAGATAGGAAATCATTGGGGGTTTCCTAAAGGACACGCTGAACCGCATGAACAACCGATGGAATCTGCAGCAAGAGAATTAAAAGAAGAAACCGGATTGGAAATTGAGCGGTTTCTACTAGAAATCCCATTCGTTGAAAATTATCAGTTTCGAAAAAAAAATGAACTGGTATCCAAGACAGTTTTATTCTTTCCTGCACTCGTCTCCGGCGAATTGCATTTGCAGACGGAAGAAATACGGGAAGCCAAATGGGTCAATTTAGTGGATGCTCCTCAACTTCTCAGCTTTAAAGAGGCCCGGCATATTTGCGAGCAATTGATCAAAATTTTTAACGGTTGATTTCTCATGCAGTTTTCAGTCGCAAATCTCAAAAAACATTACGAAGATCTGCTCTATACTCTTAAAATTTCTACAAAAACAAAAGTCGAAATATTTGTAAGACATTGCCATTTTTCTTCAATCAGCCAACATAAAATTCGGCATCGTGGATTTACCAAACAATTGGCCTTTGAGAATTTCATGCACTCTGTCGGCAAAGATGCGCATGCGACATTCATACTGGATACTTTTTATCCTTCCTCCGAAGAACATTTCGTCAAAAAGCAGGACACATATCCTGTGATTGAAATCAAGGAGGGTACTGAGGGGGGTTCTTTCATCAGAACGATCGATTATGTTGCCCAACTCGATTTACATCCCGAAACCATTATCTATTTCCTAGAAGATGATTATGTGCATCGGGATGGTTGGATCGATATCCTGCGCGAGGGATTTTCCATTCCAAACATAGATTATGTAACTCTATATGACCATAAAGACAAATATCTTCCCTCTTATGCAGAGTTAGAATCGAAGATCTTTCACACAGCATCTTGTCATTGGCGCACGACGCCTTCTACAACAAACACTTTTGCTGTAAAATTCAAGACGCTGCTTCAGCATCTCGATGTGCATAAAGAATTTTCACTGAATCGAAAAATCACCGCAGATCATGCAAAGTTTTGTAAATTAGGTGAACTGGGCGCAACTCTGATCTCTTCTATCCCTGGATGGTCCACTCATATGGAACCGGAATTTGCCTCTCCCTGTACAGATTGGCAAAAAATGCTCTCCACCTCATAGGATGTTATTTCTTTCTTTGATGGCCTAATACAAGGCCTCTCTGAGCAACCTGTGCTGTTATTTCCACGACTTTGTTTCTCATCCCTTTTTCCCAATTATGATGCGCCTCTTCTTTCCGCATCCCAGATCTTGGAATAGTCCTATCGGCCACTTTCTTCGTCAAATCGACGTCGGCTTGTAACTGTTTAGGCAATTTTTGAGGCGGTTGCGGTACTTTGCCTGGGGCTGAAGGACGAATGTTCAAATCCATTGGTCAACTCCTTGTAATGCTCTTTGCTCAAACGTCAACATGAGCAATCTGCAATTTTTTGACAAAATAAATTTTTAATTCTTGGAGTATCTTTTTTTAATGATGTTGTGGACTTTAGATGCCTGGGATCTTAATAGTTTCGCTACCTGCTCGATCGTATTGACAGAACCAACTGCCGGTTCTTTTGCAGATAAAACGATTCCTGAGCGCTTTTTTGGTACCAACCGTTTCGTTTCCTCACGCAGCATTTTGGCGATCTTTCCGATTTTTGTAGGGATAGAAACGTCAACCTTGGAAGGCTCGGAACCTTTATCTTTTTTGTTAATTGGTGGAATGCTCATATTAACACCATTATTAAAATTTTATTATTACAATTATTTATTAAAATGTCAATTTATAATTACAAATATATTGAAAAATTTTCCTATTGATTTGAAGGGAATGGATTGATAAAAAATTAAGAATGGTAAAAAGATTCAGAGAGATCTCGATGAGAGCGGTTTTAAGATTGGCTCGTTTTCTTCTGTCTTTGAGATATCGTATCGAAGTCGACGGCCTGGAGACACTTACGTCCGAGAGACTGAATCGAAAAGCGGGCACGATTTTTTTGCCGAACCATCCTGCCGAACTCGATCCCGTCATGCTCATGACGATTTTATGGAAAAAATTCCGGCCGAGGCCTCTTGTCGTCGATCATTTCTACTTCATGAAAGGCTTAGGTTTCTTTATGAAGATAGTCAATGCTTTGCCTTTGCCGAACATGGTCGCATCGAACAATAAGTGGAAACTCAAGGAGATCGAGGAACTTTTAAACAATATCCTCGAGAAATTGAAAAATGGAGAGAGCTTCTTGATCTACCCATCCGGGAGGTTAAAATTGACCGGGTTGGAAGCAATTGGCGGGGCATCTCTAGTACACACTTTATTAAAAGCTTGTCCTGATGCCAATGTCGTATTGATTCGAACGACCGGCCTCTGGGGGAGCCTCTTTTCCAGGGCATTGACCGGAAAGATCCCCCCGTTTGCAAAAACTCTTTTCAAAGGCTTCCTCATTCTTTTAAAAAATGGGATCTTTTTCGCGCCGCGCCGCAAGGTCCACATCCACATCGAGCCTGCTCCTCAGGATTTTCCTTTTCACGGTGAACGGCTGGAAATGAATCAATACCTCGAACAGTGGTATAACCGTTATCCTGATCCGGGCCCCGAACCTTTGACATTAGTCTCGCAGTATTTTTGGAAAGAGCGCTACCCTAAAGTTGAAGTTTCCTCAGAGGTTGAAAAAAAAGCTGCGCCGGTCTCTCCTGAAATTGAACAATTAGTATTCGCAGAACTGTCCAAATTATCGCACCGGCCTGTCGAGCAGATCAACAGACAGATGCATTTATCGTTCGATCTTGGCCTGGATTCTTTAGATGTGACCCAGCTCTATATCTTCCTTGAAGAACATTGCAACGTCCACAATCTCCAGCATGGAGAGCTTCAAACGGTCGACGACCTGGTAAAAGCGGCTTCCGGGTTTTCAGTTGAACAAGAAGTGATTGAAAAACTCCAGATTCCAGCTAAATGGAAGAGAATTCGATCTTCTCGGCCAAAACCTTTCGAACCTCTCGGTCATACTTTACAAGAAGCGTTTTTAATCTGTGCAGGAAAATTGGGAAAGGAAACGGCTTGCGGGGATGAGTCCTCCGGTGTTCTGAGCTACTCGAAAATAAAGACTGCGGCTTTAGTTCTTGCGGAGAGAATCCATACCTTTCCAGGAGAACACATTGGAGTGATGCTGCCGGCGTCGGTTGGAGTGAATGTGATCATCCTTGCGTGTCTTCTCGCCGGTAAAATTCCCGTGATGATGAACTGGACGGTCGGTACCAAGGCCTTGGACCATGCAGTGAAGCTCATCGGG
This sequence comes from Rhabdochlamydiaceae bacterium, assembly GCA_035478995.1. Lineage (GTDB taxonomy): Bacteria > Chlamydiota > Chlamydiia > Chlamydiales > Rhabdochlamydiaceae > DATIJE01. Next base: position 23,997 of record DATIJE010000010.1, read on the forward strand.
TTAAAAACGGTGCTTAGCTCCTATCGGTTTGTAAGCAGTCTGGAAACAGGGGAGCTGGGATCTGTAGAAGAGCTTCTTGTCTTTATGGAAAAATTGAAGAAGTCCCTGACCTTTAAAGAAAAAATAACAGGTTTATTTTCGAGTCTCAAAAAACCTGAGAGCATCTTGCGGAAATTGAACATCGATCATATCAAAGAAGATGATACTGCAGTCATTTTATTTACAAGCGGAACTGAAGCGATGCCAAAAGCTGTGCCATTGACGCATAAAAATCTTTTAAGCAATCAACGTTCAGCCCTTTCATGCGTGGATTTTAAATCGCATGACATCCTATTCGGTGTTTTACCCTCTTTTCATTCTTTTGGCTTTTCTATCACCGGTATTATGCCCCTCATTTCAGGTTTGAAAGTATTTTATGCACCAGATCCCACTGACAGCAGAGGACTCGCCAACCTCATTTCGCAATGGAAACCGACCATATTCATTTGTGCTCCAAGTTTCATCAAAGCGCTTTTTAAAATCGCAAAGCCAATGGAATTGAAATCGATCAAACTGTTTGTCTCAGGAGCTGAAAAAACCCCTAATGAACTTTTCGAATACGTCGAACGTTTTGGACAGGGATACGAAATGATCGAGGGATATGGAATCACAGAATGTGGTCCAATTGTCACGTTGAACCGCCCTCGAACACCGCGCCAAGGCGTAGGCCAGCCTATTCCTGGGGTCGAACTTTGCATTATAGACAGAGAGACAGGTCGAACCATTCCCAAAGAAAAAGAAGGGGAAATATGCATCCGGGGCCCCAATGTTTTTAAAGGATATCTAGGCTCTCAAGCGTCCCCATTTATACAGATCGATGAAAACATGTGGTATCGATCAGGAGATAGGGGATATTTAGGGGAGGGCAACCATCTTTTTCTTTCTGGAAGGCTAAAAAGATTCATCAAAGTCGGGGGTGAAATGGTGAGCCTTGGGGGGTTAGAAGAAGAGATCGGAAGCATTGCAGCTAAAAAACATTGGATTAAAATTCCTCAGGAAGGACCAAGCCTTGCCATCGCTGCAAAAGATATAAAAGATGACCGTCCTCTGATCATTCTTTATACGACCTTTCCTGTTAACAAAGAAGAGCTCAATTCTCTTTTACAAGAAAGCGGGTATGGCAGGATCGTCAAAATCTCCGAGATCAGGCAATTAGAACAAATTCCCGTGACCGGTACTGGAAAAACCAATTATCGTCTTCTCGACGAAATGTAATAGACGCTGTTGGTTGCGTATCTCGCTCTTCTGATCTAAAGAATAATCCCATAAACACAGAGAAAGAACTGAGGCACTAAGACGCAGAGGAATAAAGCAAGTTCAATCGTCTTTTTTTCGAGCAAAGCTCGAAGACTAGAAGGATGGAAGATTTTTCAGAAAACATGAAATTATAAAACCCTTGAATATATAACTTTTTGTTTTCTGAGAAATCTTCCATCCTTCTAGTAAGCGCGATGCGCAAAAAGACGATCTCTGCGTCTTTGTGTCTCGATTCCGATCTCTGTGTTTATGGGATCTCTTCTCCTATCTTTTTTCAGGAGCTCCTTATCGGTAAAAATCTTTCGTGCATCTTTTCTTATTTTCAGGCATGGGTATATTTAAATATCTTTATAAGAATTATGTTTTCTAGTTCGAAAAAAGAAATCGATCTATCACAAATTTTAAAAACTCGCATCTTGAAGCGCAAAGCAATGGATGCAGGGCTTGTCTGCATCTTTTCATTACTCCGATTTTTATTTTTTCTGCGCTATCGGCTTGAAATTTCCAATTTCGATAGAGTCAAACAGCAATTGTCAAATCCTGAAAGAGGGATTTTGTTTCTGCCCAATCATCCTGCTGAAATTGATCCCGTGATCTTGATGATGCTCTTATGGAGTCAGTTCCGCCCACGTCCCTTGGTCATCGAGCATTTCTTTTACATTTGGGGGGTTAGATTCTGTCTGAAGATGGTCCAAGCGCTTCCGGTCCCTAGTATGGTCTCTTCCGGCAATCAGTGGAAATTGAAACAGGTAGACAATCTGATAAAAAATGTTGCTGAAGCACTCAAAAATGGAGAAAATTTTCTCATTTATCCCGCCGGTCGATTGAAGCAAAGTGGAGAAGAAATCGTTGGCGGCGCTTCTCTTGTCCATAATCTTTTTTCTCTATGTCCAGATGCGAACGTCGTGCTGGTCAGGATCACAGGACTTTGGGGCAGCCGCTTTTCCAGGGCTTTAACGGGCAAAATTCCAAGCCTTAAACTGGCTTTCCTCGATGGGTTCAAGGTCCTCTTGAAAAACTGGATCTTTTTTTCTCCAAGACGCCGTGTCAAAATAGAGATGGAGCTTGCCACTGTGGATTTTCCGCGAGGTGTTTCTCGCGTTGAATTGAACAAATACTTGGAGAAATGGTACAACCGATATCCTTCAGAAGGCCCTGAATCTCTCAATCTGGTCTCTTCGAGTTTTTGGAGAGAAGAATTTCCTGAAATCTCCGATCCGGAAAAACAGGAATCTTTTTCAGCAGAGGTGACGGTCCCAGAAGAAATTGAAAAAAATATCTTTATCCATTTGGCTTCTCTGTCACACCGCCCCGTTGATCAAATCCAAAGAAACATGCACTTATCCTTTGATCTCGGCTTAGATTCACTCGATGTGGCCAACTTATATTGTTTTTTAGATGAACAATATGAAGTGAATAATTTACCTCATGGAGAATTGCGTACAGTTGAAGATTTGATGAAGGCTGCGCTTGGATACAAACTGGAAAAAGAAGAATCCGCCGATGTCAAATCCATTTCATCTAAATGGTCAAAGAAGAAAATGAGGAACATCCCCGCTGCTCCAAAAGGGGAATCGATTCCTGAGGCCTTTCTAAGCACATGCGACAGGATGCAAGAAGCCACAGCCTGCTGCGATTTGCTTTCTGGAACATTGACCTACTCGCAATTGAAGAGAACGGTCGTGACCTACGCTCTGAAAATCAGAAATTTGCCCGGGAAGAATATCGGAATTCTCTTGCCGTCATCGGTGAGTGTGAACATTCTCATCCTGGCTTCTATGCTCGCGGGAAAAGTTCCTGTAATGCTCAATTGGCGCATAGGTTCTCATTCTTTACAAAAGGCGGTCACACTCAATGAAATTGAAGTTGTTTTAAGCTCTTACCGGTTTTTAGGAAAGTTAGAGAATAGTGAATTGGATCCGATCGAAAAATTATTTTTGTTTTTAGAAGATTTTCCTTCCCATATTCCAATCAGAAAAAAATTGCGGGGATGGTGGTTGAGTCAGTTCAAAGCCAAAGCAATTTTATCAAAAATGGAGTTAGAAGATATTAAAGAAAACGATATCGCCGCTATCTTGTTTACAAGCGGAACGGAATCATCGCCAAAAACTGTGCCGATGACCCATGGAAACCTGTTAAGCAATGAACGGGCTGCATTCGGGTCGGTCCCCATTCGAAAAGAAGATATTTTGTACTGTGTCCTGCCTCCTTTTCATTCTTTGGGATTTTCGGTGACAGGCATCATGCCTCTTCTTTTCGGGATCAAGGCTGCCTACGCTCCAGACCCAACGGACACCTATGGGCTCATCGATGACATTTCCAATTTGAGGCCCACGATTTTTTGTTGTGCTCCAAGTGTGATCAAATCCATGTTACGGCTCGCCGATCCAGGTCAATTAAAATCGATGCGCCTATTTGTTTCCGGCGCTGAAAAGACACCTCCTGAACTCTTTGATTATGTTTCTGCTTTAGGACCGCAATGCCAGATGATCGAAGGATATGGGATTACTGAATGCGGGCCGATCATTACACTTGTGCGCCCGGATTTTCCTCATCACAAAGGGGTCGGCCAACCTATTCCTGGAGTTGAATTATGTATCATCGATATCGAAACGCATCAACCGCTTCCTGTTAAAGAAGAAGGAGAGGTTTGCATTAGAGGACCAGGGGTTTTTAAAGGCTATTTGGGTTCGCATCCTTCTCCGTTCATCTTTATTCAAGAAAAGAATTGGTACCGATCTGGCGACAAGGGATATTTAGATGAAGAAGGAAATGTATTTCTTTCCGGGCGTCTTAAAAGATTTGTTAAAATTGGAGGGGAGACGATCTGTCTTACCGGATTGGAAGAAGAATTGGCCCAGATCGCTGCTGCAAAGAAATGGAGCAACGCATCCGCTGATATACCTTCTTTAGCTTTAGGGGTTAGAGAACAAAATACAGATCGGCCTCAAATTATTTTATTCACAACTTTTGACATCAGCAAAGAAGAGATCAACGCAGTTTTAAAGGAAAATGGGTTTAGGCGGCTTGTAAAGATTGCTGAAGTTAGACGCTTGGAACAGATTCCCTTGACGGGGACGGGTAAAACCCATTATCGTCTTCTAGACGATATGATTTTTTAAAACATTTTTATGAAAGAATTAATTCGATTAAAACTGTTCAATACAGAATCCAGGGCATTAGAAGAAATTTCAGCGTCAGACGGCCACACCATTAAACTGTATACTTGCGGTCCTACAGTCTACAATTTTGCACATATCGGCAATTTTCGTACCTACGTATTCGAAGATCTTTTAAAACGGACTTTGAAATTTTTCGGGATGCAGGTCGCACATGTGATGAACTTGACCGATATCGACGATAAGACGATCAGGGGAGCCCTTGAAAAAAAGATGCCGGTCAGGGAATTCACGGATATTTATATCAAAGCATTTTTTGAAGACATTAAGATCTTGAACATTGAACTCGCGGATCAATACCCAAGGGCAACGGATTATATCCCTGAGATGCTCGCTATCATCCAGGGGCTTTTAGATAAAGGCATTGCTTATTGTGGCGAGGACAAATCCATTTATTTTTCAATCAAGCGTTTTCCTTTCTATGGACGCCTTTCCCACCTTCATTTAGATGAATTGCAAGAAGGCGCTTCAGAAAGGATCATCCATGATGAATACGATAAAGAGCACGCCTCTGATTTTGTTCTTTGGAAAGCCTATGATGCTGAACGAGACGGCAATATTTTTTGGGAGAGCCCTTTTGGAAAGGGACGGCCAGGCTGGCACATCGAGTGTTCCGCAATGGCGATGACGCTCTTAGGTGAATGTATAGATATTCATGCTGGAGGAGTGGACAACATTTTTCCGCATCATGAAAACGAGATCGCACAGTCGGAGGGATATACTTCCAAATGTTTTGTGCGCCATTGGGTGCACTGCGAGCATCTTTTGGTCAATCATAAAAAGATGTCTAAAAGTCTCGGAAATTTCTACACGTTGAGGGATCTCCTTGAGAGAGGATTTACAGGCCAGCAAGTCCGTTATATGTTGCTGCAAACACATTATCGGACCCAATTGAACTTTACCTTAGAAGGGCTAGAAGCAGCGGGGCATTCTTTGGAAAGACTTGGCGATTTTGTCTTGAGATTGCAAGAAATATCAGATCCAAAGACGTATCATTTGACCGCTCCTATTGTTCAAAAAACGTTTGATTTATTTTCTAAAGGCCTTGCAGATGATTTGAATAGTTCACAGTCTTTGGCTGCTCTTTTCGATATGGTGCGCGAGATCAATGTTTTATGCGATCGGGAAGAAATAGGGAAATCAGAGGCTAAGAACGTACTCGATGTGCTTGAACAATTCGATCGCGTTTTGGGAATGCTCCCTTTGAAACCGGAAGAGATTGCGATTCCCAAAGAATTGGAAGAGGCCTTGCAGAACAGGATTAAAGCACGGGCTGAAAAAAAATGGGATATGGCAGACGAGTTCAGGGATTTTATCCATTCCAAAGGCTACATGATTGAAGACACCCCGTCCGGTGCCAGACTAAAAAAAGTGAGGACCTCCACATGACTCAAAAAGCAACGACAAAAGATGAACTTTTGCTTCTTAAGTTATACCAATTGGCAGGGGAAGCGGGCGATCCTTTTCAAGAGATCGACCGTTATGTG
>DATIJE010000011.1:0-10824 GCA_035478995.1 Rhabdochlamydiaceae bacterium
TTCGTCGAGGACAGGGTTCTGATGTTCTAAAAATCGTTTCACGCCTCCGGTAAATTTCTCGATGGCATTTTGATTGGTAAATAGCTTTTGTTTGACGGAGAAGATTTCGGACTGCGTTTTCAGGCTGCGATATTTCGTCACACCTTCGCCAATAGACGTGACACCTTCCAACATGTTGATCGCAGTTTGAAAGAAGATGAGGATTTTGCCTCCTGTATTCAATGATGCCCATAAGATTGCACCCGAAGATCCGGCAAGTCCAACTACCGCGCTAACTAAGCCTACGACTGCCGGAAGAAGCACGGCGATCTTCTTTTGCTTATCTTCATTCTCGCGGGCGAGCTTCTCCGCAACCCAGTCCCAGACATGAGTTTCTGTAAAGGCAAGGTTCGCGAGCGTTACGATACCAGAGGCGATCATAGCTCCGCCGATGAACGTCGCAGCCCCGGATGAAAGTAGAGAAATCCCTAGCACAGTCGAAACAGCAGCTAAAACGACGCCGCCGATTTTTTTGAGGAGTGTCCAAACATTGTTGTGCTGAGTCCTTTTGGCTGATTCTTTCAGCATGGCAGCGGTCTGGGCATTGATTTCTTTTGATTTTTCCTGACAATCATCGAGTCCTGCCATATTTAGTTGGAGCTGTCCTGTTCCGGCGGCATGCAGTTTTTCAATGCTTTCCAATACAGCAAATTCAACTAGACGTTTTGGAGGTTCAAGTATGGGCTTTGAGGTTTGAAACGAAGTCGGAGGAGTAGATGTGATCTTGGATAATGCATCTGCAGATAAAACATTCGTATTGTTTTTATGATAAGGCTCATTTGTCAAAACAGGAACTGGTTCAGAAGGTTGCAGAGGCTGAATGGCTGTCATAAATGCTCATTCTTTTAAGTGAATTTGTTTTAAGAGATCAATTTTATCGCGAAGATGGGAAAAATTGCCATCTTTTTTTACCCGTTCTTCTGCTTCGGAAAGAGCTTTTAAAGCCTCCTCTTTGTCCTGCAAGGAAAGGAGACATTCTGCTGCATGAAAGTGAGGGGAAGGATCGTGTTCGTTCAGCAGGGCAACCAAACACCAAGCGTGGAGCGAATCGAGATATTTTTTTTCCATTTGCCGACAAGCTGCAAGTCCGCGCCAATATTTTTCTGCATATGGATTGGAAAGGATTAGTTGTGTAAAAAAATCCGACCCTTTCTCGTAATATCCGGTTTCATAGAAGGCGTAAGCAGAAGCGTATATTTTTTCCTGATCTTCTATTGACCATTCCTTGACATTGTCCAAAGGAACATTCAACATTTCAGCCGCGGCTTTTAAGAAATGCTTTTCAGGCATTATCTTCTAGGGATTTGGTTTTTGACCAAAGAAGAGGATTCTTCCCTATACATTCTGACAATTTCTCCAATGATTTCCGTAATCCGGTTCCGATCTTGAAAGAGCTGTGTGATGTTCATCATATTAGGGTTCAAAAGAGTGACTACGTGTTTCGAATGATTGTTCAAGTTTTCGATCAGAGCGTCGATATGCTCATTCTTCCAGGAATAGCAATCATGCTCGATGAGATTCGAATTGATTTCCCTGACTTTGTCGACCAAGGCTTTTTTTTCTTGGTCAAGGCTGTAATCGATCGATTGGGATTTTTTCCGGTCGTTATTTACAGATGCGAGCAAATTTTTTATGCAATCCAGTTCATCGATCATCTTGTTGTTTTCATCGGTGTGCTTAAAGATGAGATTTGACTGAAGATCGTAAAAACAATTATGCGCATCGAGAAAAGGTGAAATATTGTAACCATACAGTGCGACATTTCCCATATTATCCTCCCAGATTACTTAGGTGGCCTATAAGAATATAAAATCCTGTCGCAATGTTCAATTGAATAAAATTGTTAATAGTTCCTATGCCATTTGAGGATGAACTTGCCGGCATTGTCTTCTTGTGTTTCCGCTTGGAAGACGAAGCCTTCTTTCAATGTGACTTCCAGGACCACCTGGCTGGCCTCAGCGCTTTGAGAGAGGGTGATCAGAACCCCTTTTGTCAGATATTTCCCGATCTGGACTCCGACTTGTTGAATTCCTTTTGGCCCCGCAACAAGGCCAATGCGGTCGATCCCAAGGGTTTTGCGGATCTTTTCAAAGACTCCAGGCCCGTCTCCTCCAGATAGGGATACGACGACTTGGGCCAATTGAAATGCTTGGAGATAGTTGATCTCGGAAATGTCTTTGTCGAACAACACATAGGACAACAGGGAACTGGTAGCCATTTGAGGCAAGGATTGAAAGGTCAACATCGGCGCCGTAAGAGGACCTCTTAAAAATGCGGTGATCGTAATATTCTGAAGAGGAAGGGTGCCGCTTAAGGACAAATAGGCATTGGCATTAGGTTTATCTGTAAAAGTGATCTCTCCTTCGGTAAGACTGAAAGTCTTGCCTGCGAAGACAAATTTACCCGAAAGCAAATTCAATTCTCCATTCGCTGCATAATCCGTATTCGTTCCTGATAAATGAACTTTTCCATGCCATTCAGAATCCAATCCTTTTCCTTGCACAAAAATTTTATTGGGCGCTGATAAGTCCAAGTCGAGCCCCACTGGATATACAGAAGGAGCTTGAACAAAAGATGCTCTGATATGCGGAGGTTGATTGATAAACTTGACTTGCAGTTGGGGGATTTCATGGGTTAGCTCATCGGGAATTCGAATGTGCGCTTCAGAAACTTCCAGCGAACCTTTTGCCTGCGCCGAACGAGAATCTCCTTTAATGGTTACATCGCCGGTAAAATTGCTATTGACGAGTTCCGAACGCAGGCAATTCAGATCGGCCAGATCCGCTTGAATCTTGAAGGGAAATTGATCTTTCGGGCTCAATAGCAAATCTCCTTTAGCTGAGACATTTCCTTCCTGAGCATCTGTCGCTGTCACACATTCCAGGATGATTTTATTATTTTCTGCTTTAATAAGGGCATTGATCTCTCGAAGCTGAGTACCTGTAAAATAATTTTCATAAGTCCCGGACTGTAGTTCCAATGAGCCATTGATAGCTGGAGAGGACAGATTTTTTGAGAGAAAGAGGTGGCAAGATAAAAGACCGGTGGCCTGATGCGTGCCGAAGTTGACAAAATCGAAAATTTCTTCCAATTTTCCTTCCATTGTGAGTTCTGAAGAAATGGGCTTATTTTGGTCGCATTTGATGTGAAAGGGGAAGATAGAGTATTTGATAGGAAGGGTCGCAGACCAATCGAAAAATTGCTGATCGGATGCAATGAGGTTGGCATGAATTTGAGCGATATTTTGTTCAAGCCCCACATTCAAAGCCCCTTTCGCATTCAATAAGCTTTTTTTTCCTTTTTGATAGATATTTGCCTGTTCGAGAAGAAGGTTCATGCTTCCTACAGCTCTTTGATCGTTGGCATCCAAAAAAACATTCAGAGACGATGTCCCTTTTAAATAAAAATGAGGCAATGCGAGAGCAAAAAAATCTAATGGGAAATGCTGCGCTTTGATATCCGCTTTGGCAGCCTCTTTGCTGAAATCTAATAGTGCGTGAAAAAAGCCGTCTTGAACCTTAAAATCACATTGGCTGATTCTGAAATATTGCGGGCCAAAATTCATTTCAAATGGCTGTTCCAGATTGAACAGCGTATTCATCGCGGAGCCTGCAATTTGAACGAAATCAATTTTTATATTTTCTTTCTCCTTTGCCAATGACCCTGTTGTAAGAAGGTCGAATGGTTCTCGGCAAGTTCCTTGAACATTTAAATAAAATGGCCATTGATCATCTTGCCAAAACAGATTTGCAAAGAGAGAAGAAAGATAGAGTTGAGGATGAAACGCCTTATCAGCTTCCAGAGTGATAGAACCTCTTGGATCCGAAGAAAGGTTGGTCAGATCTGAATGCACATTCACTTCATGAATGAACGTGTCTTTGTACCGTACATTTTTTGCAAGCAGGTCCAGCTTGAGTTCTTCTTGAGGATGCGTTTCTCCTTCTAGCTTCTGGGAAGAAAAATGCGCTTCCGCGCCAATGCTTCCGTCGATGACTGCGTTCGGCACCAGTTCTTGAAAGCGGCCTAACTGCAAAATGTGCGCGAGGGCGAGGCAATCGAATTGTTTTTGTTTAAATAGGTAATCGATGTTTCCTGTGATTTGTGCTTCAGGGCCTTCAATGTCCACATCGGGCATGGAGAAGAATGTTCCGGGTTCAAATGCAAAATTGGCGTGCATTTCAATAGGTAAATTCGGGTGCTCCGCCTGAAATTTGACCTGTCCATTCCAAATCGTTCCTTCTAAGACAGAGTTGATCTGCCCATGTATCGAATGGTAAGAGCTATTTTCGATGTTCAGGTCTGAAGTAGAAAAATGAAAAGAGCCGGTCGAACTGTCGAATTTTCCTTGTCCAGTCAATGCACCCTGCACCTTGAATGGCAGATGGTGGTTCAACATAGAAAGACGAGGAAATGAGAATGTAAGGGATCCGCTATTCAAATGGGCGCCCCGTCCAATATCAACTTTTCCTTTGATCTCGGCAACGTCGCTATCGAGAACGAATTTCTTCACGTTCAGATCAAAGTCTTGAGAAATTGTAAATATCGAATGCACTTTGCATTTTTGATCCAGCTCTTCATATCCAGGCATCGCCAAATGATTCACTCTGGCCTGAAAGATCCCTTGAAGGGGAGGAGTCTTGATGCCTGAAGAATCAGAGGTGATCAGATCTACCCAGGTATTCCAAGGACCTTCCATAGAAGTTTGAACGGTACAGTCCGGATCGAACGGCAGATGAAAAAATGGATTCAAGGCTTCGGCAGACTTTAATTGCAATTTTACACTTCCCCCAACATATTGTTCCCGCTTGTTGCCTTTCAAGAAAAGATCTACGTAGCTTGCAAAATAAGGAGGTCCATTGACCTTACAATTTAAAAAGAACTCATTTGCACCTTTCTTGAGTTTGCCGCTTGCTCGAATGGAAAATACAGCTGATTCTTCCGTTGTTATATTCTCTACGAGCAATGAAGGAACTTTGAACGTCTTGATGGAGATATTGAAAGGAAAAGAGAAGGTCGATAGCTGTGTATGCAATTCCTCCATGGTAGGCAAAGCCAATTGAGCAGGCCCCTGGTCCTTTTTTCTAGAAAATAAATAAGAGACGTCGTGAAAACTTAAATATCTGATCGCAATTTCTTTACGGAGTAAGGCAAAAGGAGAAATTCGAAGTTTGATCGTCTTGATGAAAACACGGTCCTCAGAAGTGACATGCATGTCGACATTTTTAATGGTCAGTTTGAAAGGAAGGCTGCCCTCGACAGGGGATATGGACATTTGAATTCCATTTTTTTGGGCAGTTTCGATGATCAAGTTGCGAACTTGTTTTTTAGCCCATTTCGTCTGAAAAGAAGCAAAGAGAAAGCTGAGTACAAAAAGCAGTACTATCAGACCGATCCACATCACACGGCTTATTCTATATAGGTGCTTTCTCATCATACTTAATTCCTTTAGAACATCTGTCCTACGCTTACATAAATTTTATATAAAGTATCGAGGTGTTTTCTTCTATCAAGAGGAAATGCGACATCCAATCGAAAAGGGCCGATCACTGAAAAATAACGGACTCCAATTCCGACGGATTTAAACCATTTTCGCCCGAAAGTCGGCAGAGGATTCGAATACACATTTCCGATGTCGAAAAAGGGGACGAGCCCAATGCTATTGCTCACTCTGAATCGAGGTTCGAAACTGTAATAGATCGCCGACCTTCCGCCTATGGGCCTATGATGGTGATGTTTGGCGATTTTGCTGACAGTCCGATATTGGTATCCTCGCAGCTCGTCTTCGCTTCCGCCAAGAAATCGTTTAGGGACCGGGACAGCGTTCAAAGATTTGCTTAGAATGGTGCCAAAAGTGATTTTTTGGGCCAAAACAAAGATGTGATTTGAAGTTAAAGGGATGTAATCGCTTACTTGCAATTGCTGGATCAGATAGAAATTCTGGGCGTTTGTCACAGTCATCGTAGGGACGGCAAGATATTCTATAGTGATGCCTTTTGTAGGATTAAGAAGGCTATTAGCTGTGCTCCATCTCAAATTAATAGGGAGTTCCAATAAAACGAAATTTCCATTATGGACGCTCTCCGTGACATACAACCGCTCTACTTCGCCCCCGACCGAAAGATGGATCCTCCTTCCAAATTGTTCTTCGACCCGATTGGTCAGGCTATAAGATCTTTCCGAATAGGCCTTGATTTCTTCGTGCATTGCCTCTGCTTCCCAAATATAGTCCTGTCCCTCTCGATGAAAATCAGGCAAAAAATAAGTCAGGATCCCAGAATGATAATTTTTAGTGATGTCTCCTTGGAAAGACAAAGTTCTTCCCATCCCTCCCACATTCCGGTTTTCCCAACCAAATGTGGCACCCGGCCCCCAGATCGTCTGATAGCTGACACCGATGTCTATGCTCTTATGTTTGGTCTCCGAGACTTCGATCTTCATCGCGAGCGTTCCATCTTCAGAAGGAGTTTCAGCATGGCTGATCAGAATGGAATTGAATAGGCCGGTGTCCATCAATTCTTTTTGTGTCTTTTCAACTTCTTCGCTATCGTAAACCGTGTTTTCTTCCCATTGGATTTTCCGCCTGACGAAACTGCTTTTTACAGAAGCATTGCCTTCGATGCTGGCCGGTCCAAAATAAGACATTGGGCCAGTTTTAATATAAAGATCGACGCTTAAAGTCTTGGTCTTGCCATCGACTACAATATCCCTCTTATCAACAGTGGCGAGAGGATATCCGCAGCCTGATAAAATCTGCATGGATTTCAGTTCAGCTTCAATCACGCTTTGAGAAAGTGCAGGAGAGCCTATGACGATGCCGATATGGTTGATTTTCACTTTTTCGCAAGAGACTTTGTTTTCAGGAGTGTCATTGTAAAGATGGATCGAGAACGCCTTAATTTTATAGATAGGGCCTGGAGAAAGGGCGACATTCACCTGAACTTTTTCATTCACTTCCTGTACATTGACATGCACAGTTCCTTCATAATATCCATAGGCATGCAAGGCCTTTAGAAATTCGGGAATATCTGATTCTGCGCGATAGCGTATAGCGTTGATCGATGCCGGAGGATGTTTTTGTAAAGAGGTGAGCTGAGAAACGGATTTAATTGCTTTCAATGCAGAGGGATCATTCAGCCCTTCAAAATCCACTGTATAAGAAATGCCTGCTGCCTGCAGGATGACAGGCAAAAAAAACGCAAAAACCGAAAGTCGGATCAAAGTGCCAAAAAAGGACATCGGAACGTTTGTGAAAATTATTATGTCATCTCTGCAGTTTGCCCTATAGAGCCAAGAAAGTCGAGTTAAAAACAGGATTGAAAGTATTCTTAAAAACAATGAAATGATATACATGTCTGTTTTTTAACAGGAAAATGACATGAGAGAGCGCACAATCAGCCGGTCGGTATATGAAGCGTCTTGTTCCTTGATTCCAGGAGGAGTCAACTCACCGGTCCGTTCATTTTCCTCTCTAGGGATCCCGCCTCTTATCGTTGAAAAGGGAAGCGGAGATACGATTTGGGATGTGGACGGCCACGAGTATGTCGATTATTGTTGTAGCTGGGGTGCGCTGATATTGGGCCATGCTCATCCATCTGTTTTAGAACAGGCAGTGAAACAAGCCTATCTCGGGTCTACGTTCGGGATAGCAACTCGTTTGGAGCAGCAAATAGCAGCCCGTCTTGTCCATCATGTTCCTTCAATGGAAAAGGTGCGTTTCGTGTCTTCGGGAACGGAAGCGACCATGACGGTTTTAAGATTGGCCCGAGGCTATACCGGACGTTCCAAAGTGCTCAAGTTCAATGGAAATTATCACGGTCATGTAGACGCATTGCTGATTCAAGCTGGTTCAGGGGTAGCGCATATGAACCCTCAGGCATCCTCAAAAGGGATTCCAAAAGAGATGGTCCAAAGTACCATTTCGCTGCCATTTAATGATGTGGAGTCGGTAAGGCATTTCTTACGGTCTTCCGAGGATGTGGCCGCGGTGATTCTCGAACCCGTTGCGGGCAACATGGGGGTCGTTCCGGCATCACGCGAATTTCTTCACATGTTAAGAGATGAAACCCGACAAAAAGAGATCTTGCTGATTTTTGACGAAGTGATCACAGGGTTCCGTGTAGGACTGCAATCCGCTCAGGGCCTTTACGGGATTGTTCCCGATCTTTCCTGTTTTGGAAAAATTATCGGTGGGGGATTTCCTGCTGCGGCGTTTGGCGGTAGAAAAGAAATCATGGACCATTTAGCCCCAATTGGCGAAGTTTACCAAGCAGGAACTCTTTCCGGGAATCCCGTTGCAATGGCAGCGGGGCTTCAAACTCTGATAGAGATCGATTCTGAAGATCTTTACACAGAATTGGAAGAAAAAACAAATATCATTACGACCCCTCTCAAAGAATCGTTTGCAAAAAAGGGATGCAACGCCTGCATCAATCAACAAGGATCGATGTTTACAATATTTTTTGGAGTCGATCAGGTGAGGAATAAAGAAGACCTTAACACTTTGGATCATGAAGCCTTTCAAAAATTTTTCGTCCATCTTTTCGAAAAGGGGATTTATATTTCTCCTTCTCCTTACGAAGCTTGCTTTGTTTCAAAAGCGCATACTTTTGAAAATCTATATAAAACTAGAGATGCAATGCTAGAATTCTTCGCAGATTTCTAATCATTGAATTACTTTCATAAAATTATTATTAAAAAATTTATTGAATAAAAAATCTTGTAATGACAAGGTGAAGGTTAAAATGCTTTTTTAGCATTTCTCTGTGTCGAACAAAACTTAGAACAACAAATGCAAGGAAGAAGAATTATGGCAGTACGTAAAAGAAAAAAAACTGGCACAAAAAAAAGAAAAGCCAGAAAAATGACTAAAATGAAAAGAAAAGTCACCAGATCAAAAAGAAAAGCTAGAAAAACAAAAACTAGAAGAGTGAAAAGAAAAGCGACAAGAAAAAGAAAACCAGCAGTGAAAAAAAAGAGAACAACACGCAGAAGAAAGAGAGTCTCTAAACAAAAAATGATGAGCAGCGGTACTGGCGGCGAAGTCGGAACTGGCGGCTTAACTCCTTAGTTTTTTAGGTGGGTGTTTGCACACAGCTGCTTTTGCAGCTGGACTGGTGCACACACCCAACTTTTTCTTATCTTCTAATCCGAATTTCTAACCAGTTTAATCAATGATTGAAATTTCATTAATTCTATTGAATGTTTGCGAACGACTCTAATTATTTTTTTAGCTTTAAATAGCTTAAGAATTTTTGTGGCTTCATGCTTTGGAAGACGAGCATGTCGAGCGAACTTCTCTTCGGTAAAGACGGGATGCAGAAATAGCGAGTTCAAAATTCTTTCCAAGGTTTTAGAAGGAATGGATCCGGAAAGTTCACTGCGTAAGGAATGATGCAGTTTAAGGATTTTCTTTGTTTTTTCAAGGTTGTTTGCACCTTCCTGAACAATTCCTTCAAGAAAAAATTTAATCCATCCTTCCCATTCATTTTTCATAGAAGTGTTGTATAGTTTTTCCAGATATTTTAGACGGTTCTTCTGAAAATATTTGCTCATGAAAAATACGGGGCCCGATGTGCTGTTTTTCTTAGCTAAAAAAAGAGGGATGAGGATTCTGGAGACCCTCCCATTTCCATCCATGAAAGGGTGGATGATCAAAAATTGCACAAAGAAAATGGCCAGCTGTACAAGCGTGTCTTTTTCTTTATAGTTTATGTATTTCTCAAGATTTGCCATCGCTTTTTTCACAAGATGAGCAGGCGGAGGATAAAAATAAGCTTCATCTATAGAGCATCCCATAGGGCCAATCCAATTCTGTCTATTTCTAAATATGCCTATGTCTTTTTTTGCAGTTTCAGAATTTTTTCTTATGGATGCATGGATTTTTCGGATCAGTCTTAAAGAAAGAGGTCCTCGGTCGATTGCGTTCTTTGCCATATTTAGAGCAGAACGCCAATTAACGATATCGGTCACGATCGCTTTCTTTTTAGGCGAAGTTTTACCGATCGCGTCAAAAACTAAAACATCCTCGAGAACGACACGAGAGTTTTTTCTATGTTGGGTTTCCATGGATAAAACAGCTTCTCGAGTCGTTAAAAGAGACAAGAGGGTCCTGGAATGGGCAGTATTTCGATGCAGCTCATCATAACGGGTTACTGCTTCATGGGCTTGACCTAGCAAACCGATCCATTTTTCCCAGTTTAAATGAACATGAGGAAGCTTTTTGAGTGTAAAAGTGCGGGTATTCATACTATTTTTACATATAGCTTTTTATAGATATTTCAGAGAAGATGCTTTTTCGCAATACACAGAACGTCGAATGAAGGACAAAATATCGGAGAATTTTTTCTCTCTTAAGGCACAAGTAGAAGAGATTGCCCTTCGCCATCACAGACGGCCTGAAGAAATCAAGATTATTGCTGTCTCGAAGTACGCTGAAAGAAACGAGATGCTCAAAGTATACGATTGCGGATGCAGAGATTTTGGCGAAAGCAGAGTGCAGTCCGCCAATGAAAAAATGACGGATCTGCCCGCCGATATTTCTTGGCATTTTATCGGTCGTCTCCAATCCAACAAATTGAACAAAGTACTAGGGCGTTTTGCTTTACTCCATTCCATAGATACGGTCGATCTTGCAGAGCTCATCGGATCTAAAAGTTCGGGCTTGGGGATCACGACTTCCATTTTGCTCCAAGTGAATATTTCCGAAGAACAAACCAAACAAGGTTTTTCATCGGATGAATTGTTGGATCGTTTTCCTTATCTTTTGGAATTAAAGGGAGTTTCTAT
>DATIJE010000012.1:0-37258 GCA_035478995.1 Rhabdochlamydiaceae bacterium
AGGGATTTTCTCACTGACTTTCCCCAGATATTGACTAATGGTTTTGCCGCTAATGGTGATTGGATAGAGTGTCTTAAAATCTTCTTTGTATTTACGCTCTGTGCCATTGGTGCTGATGACGAGAGGAATGCCCTCTTTTTCAAATAGGGCTTTCCATAAATTTTGATCGCTGAACAATTGATTCCAACGTTTGCAAACACATGCTGCTCGAAAAATATCAGGCAGCTCCAAGCACTTCAAGCTATAGTCTCGCAAGGCATTATGATCTGGAAATGGGGTATAAGAATTAATAGCAAAACTCATATAAAATACATATTTAAAATAAAAAACGCCAAATTATTAAATAAATATGATAATTAAGTCAAGATGCAATGACGATCCGCTTCTGGAACAAATCAGTGTCACTGGTTTTTGGCGTCGGGGAGGGAGAAGAGGTCTTTCATGCCTTGTTTTGCGACTTCCCTTCCCATGAGGGCGATCGATTCTGTGAGAGGGATTTTTTTAGGGCATACACGTGTGCAATTTTGGGCATTTCCGCAATCGGATACGCCGCCTTCTTGCATCAAAACGCGCAGTCTATTGTCGCTTTGAAATTTGCCGATCGGATGGGAGTTGAACAATCTGGTCTGGGAAATGGCCGCAGGACCGATAAACTTGGAGTGGGAGTTCACTTGAGGACAGGCTTCCACGCAGCAGCCGCAGGTCATGCAGGTGGAAAGTACGTAAAGAGCTTCTTGCACTTTGGGATTGATTTTAGGTCCAAAGCCTCTGTCGAAGGAATTATCCGCATCGACCCATGCCCGGATCCGTTTCAAATCCTCAAACATACGGTCCCGGTTGATCACAAGGTCGCGAATGAGTGGATATTTGGTAAATGGGGCAATTGTAATGACATGGCTGCCCGAGGATTGAATGATCTGATCGACCAATGCAGCACAGGCTTGCCTTGGCCGGCCGTTGATCAACATGGAACACGAACCGCATACTTCCTCTAAACATCCCTGTTCCCAAACCACAGGCTCAACTTTCTCTTTCTTTGTGTTGAAGGGATTTTTTTGAATATCCATCAAAGCGGAATTGATATTCATAAACGGCTTCAACTCAAGTTCGAATTCTTCCCAATATTGCTTTTCTGGAGTTCCTCGAAAAATTTTTAGGATGAAAGTCTTTGCCATCTTCGATTCCTATATCGGAAGCTGAATGTTCATGGGAATATTTTCTAAATGCGCTTTTGTTTTTTTTGTGCTTGTATAATCCCTCATTACAGGTTTGGCGTGTCTTAAGTCAACAGGAACATAGCTGATGACCGGTTCGCCCATATTAGGATTATAATCAGCAATGGTCGTCTTCAACCAATTCTCATCGTCTCTTTTGGGAAATTCGGGTTTATAGTGCGCTCCTCGGAATTCGTTGCGCAACAACGCTCCTTTTGTAATGACGAGAGCTAGTTCCAACATCGCGTAAAATTGATTGGCAAACGCGTAAGTCTGGTTGACATGGGAACTTCTGTCATCCAGTGAAATATGCGCATATCTGTCTCGGATCTCTTTGATTTTATCCAGAGTCTTTTTCAAGTCTTCGTTATTGCGTTTTACGGTTACATACTTGACCATGAAATCGGCTAATTCGTCATGGAGCTTATGCACATTTTCTTTTCCGCTGCGAGAGGGCAAATCGTCTTTAAAGGATTCTTCATTGGCAAGAGCTTCTGAGTACATGATCTGATGAAGATTTCCGTAGCTTGCCTTGAGCGTATCGAGATATGCAGGAACCTCTACCCCTGCAACAAGACCGCCGAAAATACAGGACAGCAGGGAGTTTGCGCCTAATCGATTGGCTCCATGATATGCGAAGTCAGATTCGCCGACGTTGAAGCATCCGGGAATATTGGTCATCTGACGGAACCGTTCTTCGCGATCGGGATCGTCCACAGAAGGCCAGTCTACCCAAGCTCCGCCCATCGAATAATGGACTGCAGGGAAAATTTTCATCGGCACTTTGCGCGGATCATCGCCGGTGAACTTTTGATAGATGTCTAGAACAGACTCGAGTTTATGCTGCACATTTGCAGGAAGCTCGGAAACATCGAGATACACTTGCATCTGTCCATCGATCCCAAGTCCG
Organism: Rhabdochlamydiaceae bacterium; assembly: GCA_035478995.1. Taxonomy (GTDB): domain Bacteria; phylum Chlamydiota; class Chlamydiia; order Chlamydiales; family Rhabdochlamydiaceae; genus DATIJE01. Next base: position 2,125 of record DATIJE010000012.1, read on the forward strand.
AGTTCGCACACTCTTAGCACTTCTCGAGCAGCGATATCGCGCGGGACCAAATTTCCAAATGCAGGATACATTTCTTCCAAGAAATACCATTTCTCTCCTGTACGCCCGCAAGGAATTTCCTTTCCATCAGGAGCGAGTATCTTTTTGGAAGAGTCTCCATATACCCATATCCGCCCCCCTTCGCCACGGGAAGATTCAGAAATTAAACGGAGCTTGTCTTCTCCAGGAATCGCCGTCGGATGGATCTGAATGAATTCGCCATTGGCGTATTTCATCCCTTGCATGAACAACCGGCCATTAGCAGCGCCTGTGCAAAATGTGGAATTCGTCGATTTTTTGAAAATTAATCCCGGCCCTCCGGTGCAAACGACCACTGCATCGGCTTTCAACACCTCGAGCTTCATGTTGAACAGGTCCATCATCACAATCCCTCGAGCGATCCCATTTTCATCCAGGACGAGCCTCATGAACTCGTGATGTTCGAATTTCTTCACTTTTCCTTGAACTTCATAGCGGCGGACCTGTTCATCTAAAGCATAGAGCAGTTGTTGCCCTGTAGAAGCGCCGCAGAACGCAGTGCGTTGGTATAGAGTTCCTCCAAATCCCCGAAAATCGAGATTCCCTTCAGGGGTTCGATTGAAAGGGCAGCCAAAACGCTCCATCATCCTTATAATAGATGGGGCAGCCAAACACATTTCCACAATAGGAGGCTGATCTGCTAAAAAATCTCCCCCTTTGATCGTCTCATATGCGTGAATGAGAGGTGAATCATCCTCTCCTTTCAAATTCACTGCGGCATTGATCCCGCCTTGGGCGCAGACAGAATGGGAGCGTTTGCATTTCGTCACAGAGACTATTGTGACATGGCATCCTTTCTCAGCCAACTTCATGGCAGCAGCAAGACCGGCCAAGCCCCCGCCTACGACTATGACTTCTTTTCCCGTTTTTTTCCCGCTCATGAGATCCTGAGTTATTGTTTTAAATTAAGCCAATAGGTTCCCCAGACGGCCATCAATCCAAGAAACATCAAAATCAACATCACAGCAGTGCAAATATGGACTGTCATTTTTTGGGCAGTGTATTTCAAGACGATTCCCCAGGTGATCAGAAACGTCCAGCATCCATTGAATGCGTGGAAACAGGCTGCCAGTACAAAGATGGTGTATAAACCTACATAGAGCGGACTTTTAAACGTATCTCTTACTGCCATCAATGTCGCCGTTCCAAAATCTTTGGAGGCTGCGAGGAATTCATCTTGTTTCAAGGGCTTGTTTTTGATTCCTTTCAGCGAATTGAGTTTTTCCTGAAATTTAATGTCATGGCTATCATAAAGAGTGACTCCGAGCCGGTCCGCAACGGGACGCAGCCCATCATCTGAACTCACTTTGATATAATAGGTAGTGACAGCACCCTCTTTGATAGATTCGGGATATTCTAAAAATCTGAACTTTGCGACATGTAAAATCACGCCAAAAAGTAAAATCCACGATGTGATCCTTTGCCAAGTATAAGCGTGATTGCGCCCATATTTAGTCAAAGATGGCTTGGACCCATTTGTCGGGAATGAATTGGACCTGGAAGTAAAAAGATATTTCACGCCCCAGACCATATGGATCAGAATAGGAACGCCGAGCAACACAATCTCGATCACTTGCAAAAAGGGCAAATTATGGAGGAAATCTACCATTCTCACGAACCCTTTGCCATTGTCTCCAAGCCATAATGCCGCCTGCGAGTTGGTCAGCAAGTGTTCCATAAGAAACAGAACGAACCATAGTCCCATGAGAGAATGCAGCCTTCTCCACAGGAATGCTCTTGGAATGGTATTGACTGTGGTACTCATACAGGGACCTCTTGATTATCCTACTATCTTTATTGTTTGGTTTTTTGAAAAAGGAAAAATTGATTGGCATTCTCAGAAGTTTGCCGTGCCACTTCTTCAGGTTGTATTCCCTTCACCTGCGCAATCGCCTCAACTATCTCGGGAATAAACGAAGGTTCGTTCATTTTACCACGGCGGCTTTGCGGGGCAAGATAAGGAGCATCGGTCTCTACAAGCAGCCGGTCGAGAGGAACAAACCGGATCGCTTCTCTCAGTTCGATTGATTTTTTAAAAGTGATGATTCCACTGCATGAGATATACCAATTTCTTTTCAAAACCTCTTTTGCCTCATCTAAAGTGCCTGTAAAACAATGAAGGACAGCAGGTCCATTTTTATATTCGCTGTCGGCAATGGAAAATAGATCGGAGAACGCATCTCGGCAATGAATGACAACGGGAAGCAAAAACTCAAAGGCCAAATGAAGATACCTGATTAAATATTCCTTTTGTAGCTCTCGAGGGGAATATTCATAATGATAATCCAGACCCGTTTCCCCAATGGCTATGAGATCCCTGTTCCTCGCAGCATTTTCTACTAAAGGGAAAAAAAGTTCTCCATCTGTTTCGACATCATGGGGTGTGGTCGCCGCGGTATTGAAAATCCAATCGAAACGCTTTGCCAGCTCCAAACCCTTGTCCAGGCTTTTTTCATCGGTGCAAATGTTTACGATCTTTTCCACACCAGCCTGTTTTGCACGCTCGATCATTGTTTCTGTTTGATCGATCATTTTGTCTGAAGTCAAATGCGCATGTGAATCTATGTACATAGTTGAACGGGAATATTAAATCTTAATGATAAGTCTATCTTATTGATTGCATCAGTGTTCAGAAATCGTACGTTCTTCAATTCTTGTTCTCGAGAAGAAGGAAGCGGTTTTTTTTGCAGGTCGACCTCTATGAAAGGCTGCACCGTCATTAATTCATAGCCATGGACAAAATCGCTCGCATTGGAAGATTCTGAAAATGCATTTTCCACAAGCGCATTCCAATTTTTTTCTTCTCGATGGCTCCAGGACGTAACTTTGCGCAACATTTGCTCTTTGGCCCTGACCCAGCTGTAATGATGGACCATCGGCTTTTGGTCCAGCCCGGTTACATATCTCAATTTTTTTCCTCGCGCGCGAAAATACAATGCTCCTCTTTCTCCTTGGGCCATCACCGCATCAGGAGAAATGGAGGATCTCTTGATCAGCAGGGGAGTGTCCTCCCATTGGTCTGCTCGCAGCCATTCCTTGCGAAAATACCAATAACAAGCAAGCTGCATCGCTTCATATTCAGAATAGGGAAATCCATACAGCCATTTTGTAAATGCAGCAGAGTCGAATATCTCATCGCAATCAATGAACAATATATAATCCACATCCTTATCGACAAAATAGAATCCGATCAATCTGGATAAATTGTGCCAAAATTGCGCATTTTTAGGGCCTAACTGAATCTTCTCAGGATTGAATTCATATTCAATAAAAGAGCAATCAGGAAATTCTGAATAGATCGCGCGCAATGCATTTTTATCTTGAGGCGTTCCATCGAAAAAATGGTCGCACACTGGGATGATGATCTCTTTAGAGAAGGCTTTAGCTTGCGCAATACAATCTCCTAAAAAAGGATATTCATTGCTGCAAAAATTCATGATTGTTGCAATCATTCACAACCCCAGGCCGAATTTAAAAGACAGATCCATTCTGAAAATATCTCGGGCATTGACACGCCTGACATTTGTACATTTCTGGATGTTCTGGATGTGCCTCTCAAGAGAAATCTTCACACTGTATTCAGGCATTTCCAAAACCAGCGGATCAAAATGAGGTTCGATCGTTTCGTATTCATAATATCTGACGAAATCTTTCCCGTTGAAATTTCTAGAATACTCTTCGGAGATCAACTGGTCCCAGTTCCTTTCCCAATGATGTCCCCAAGAGTGGACTTTTTTTAGCATTTCTTCCTTCGTTCTCACCCAGCTATAATGATGGATCATCGGTTTCTCGTCCAATCCCCAGGAATGTAAATTCTTTTCACCTTTAAGGTTGTAAAAAACGCCCATTCTTTCATCGAGATCTAATAGCAGATCTGGATTCAAAGCCGCTTTTTCAACCATCAGGGAAGTGACGGGGAATGTGGTAGCGCGATATCGCGCTTCTCTAAAATACCAATAGCTAGGGAAGCGGTGTGCAGAGAATTGACGATAATTGAAACCATCGAGCCATTCGTTAAATTTTTGGGCGTCCACAATTTCATCCACATCTAAGAAGAAGATATACTCTATGGAAGGATCCAAGAAATAAAATGGGACCAGTCTGCCAGAATTATGCCAATGATGGATTCTCTCGAGGTCGTCCTCCAGGAAAGGGGCGTTTTTGCCATACGGAGCTTCCGGATCAAAAGCAAATTCGATAAATAGACAATCTGTAAACCGATTGTAAATGGATTCCAAGAGCGGGTAATTTTCTTCCTTTCCATCAAAAAAATGATCGCAGACAGAAATGACCACCTGCGATGAGATCTGCTTTGCATTGTTTACGCATTCCGCTAAGAACCGAACATCGTTCGTGCAAAAATTGATCACGGATCCGATTTTATGCTGCATATTGTTGATAAGGGATGGGTTATTGTATATAACAGATAAGAGGGTTCACAATTTCACTTTAGGGAATTCATATGGTCTATCCTACTTTTGCTGCAATGAATGCCTTTGTGTCAGCTTATTCCCAATCCGATGTTTTTGGTAAACTCATTTTTTTAGGACTGCTTCTCCTCTCTATCATTTGTTGGACAGTCCTGGTTCAGAAAATATGGACAGCCCGAAAAATAAAGAGAATATCCCATGATTTTCAGGCCGTTTTTGAAAAAAATAAGGACAGCTTGCTCAATTTAGTCCTTGATCCCTCCCAGGAGTCCCATCCTTTTGCGAAGATTTTCTTCGATCTAAAAGAAAAAACGATGGACCTTCTCAACAAGAATCATTTTTTCGTCTCTCAGTCCCGTTCCCAAGCGTCTCATGAAGCAAACGTGTATCTCTCTATAGCGGACCTCGAATCTGTCGAGTCCCATGTCATGACTACCATTTCATCACAGTCAAAATCTTTGGAGAGAAATCTATTCATCCTTTCGACCATTGCGACTCTCGCCCCATTTTTGGGGTTGCTAGGAACTGTGTGGGGCATACTCATCACTTTTTCGGGACTGAACAGCGGCGCTTCAGCAAGCTCGAATTCTGTCATCCTCGGAGGGATATCGACAGCCCTTACAACCACAGTGCTCGGCCTTGTAATCGCGATTCCAGCACTAGTCTCCTATAACTATTTGAAGACGCTCACCAAGACGCTATCCTCGGATATGGAAGACTTTTTGTATAAACTCTTATCGCAGGTGGAACTGCAATATCGAAAAACAGATTGATTATGCGTAAAAAACGGCTTATCTCTCTCAGTGAGTCTTCCGGCGAGGACGGGACTATCAACTTGACTCCCTTGATCGATGTCGTCTTTGTAGTACTGATCATGTTCATCATCGTCGTTCCTCTGTTGGAAATGGACCGAGTTGAACTCGCCTCCTCAATCCGACATGAAAACAAAGATAAAAGCCAAATTCAGGAGAACAGCCCCATCAAAATCTATGTGCACGAAAACAATTCGATCACGTTCAATTCCAATTACGTGACAACCGATCAGTTGATCGAGCTATTAAAAACTGCAAAACGGCAGAGTCCGCATCGTGTGCCTCAGCTTTTCCAAGACAAGAAAGCTCAATTCGGAACCTATCAATCTGTTAAAAACGCCGTAGAGCTTGCTGGATTTGATGAATTGGATGTCATTCTAAAGCCTGGATAAAAAATGAAGAACACCAGGATTTTCATCGCAGTCATTTTGTTCCATCTTCCCTTTATTGTATGGATTGTATTCGGTAAAAACAAATCTCAACCGGTCAAGGCTCGAACCCATTTGGTCGTACATACTGTTTCTCCACGTGTACAGGAGATATCCCCTCCTCAAACTCAAAAGACTCCTCAAAAAACGGCATCGATCAAGAAGGCTCCCGCACAGCCCAAAAAAAAGACTGCTCCCCAAAAAAAACAGACGATGAAGGAAAAACCAGTTCAGCAAAAAAAATCCATCGCTCCTTCTAAAAAAGCCATTCCCAAAGACTTGATCGATGAACTTGAAGAAAGGATTGCGAAAATTGAACAGAAACGAGATAAAATAGATACAAAGGAACCGTTAAAGAATCTCGGAGCGATCAAACCTCTCGAGATTGAAAGCATTGAAAAAATAGAACCATTTGGCCATGCTCCCAATGAGCTCAGCGCGGATGCGTATCAGAATATGCTCATCGAATGCTTGCGGCAATCTTTGAACCTGCCTGACTTTGGTGAAGTAAAAATTCAATTGACCTTAAGGGAAGATGGGAGTGTGGCAAACGTGATCGTACTCAAAGCTGAAAGTCAGAAAAATAAACGATATCTTGAAGAGAACCTGCCTCGATTGAAATTTCCCAATCTGCAAGGGTCTCTATCAAAGAAAAAACAGCATACTTTCTCGCTCGTATTTTGCAACGAATAAATGAGGTGTTCATGAAAAAAATCTTTGTACTAACTATCTCTTGTTTAATCACAATGGCCTCATTCTGTTTCTCACTCGATGAGTCATTCCAATCTGAAATCAGAGTCCAGCTCCCCACTACTCGCGCACTTTCCCCAATTTACACGAGTAAATTTGCCGCCGAAGACTCGCTTCTCAATGGAGATTACCTGGACCAGTTATACGACATCTTCCAGTTCGATTTTAATCATAACGGAACCACGGTCATCGCTCCTGCATGCGCAGAAAAAGACATGGTCCTCAAAAATAAAAATCTCAAAGCCGCCTTTAATCCAACTGCATGGAAGGATTTTGGAATCAAACATGTTCTGAAAGGATCCGTTACTGGGAAGACCTTGTCCATCATGGTCTTTTCGACTGAAACTGGATCTTTAAAGCATTTCAATGATATCCACCTGAGCGGAAAACTAAATGAGGACCGCAGGCATATTCATACGCTTTCGGACAGCGTGCATAAGGCCTTGTTTGACAAAGAAGGGATAGCCAGTACGCAAATCCTCTATTCTGCACAGGCAAAGCCTTCCCGCTCCGAAAACAATGAGAATTGGGTATCAGAAATTTGGGAGTGTGATTGGGATGGTGCAAATGCCCGTCAGATCACAAAAGAAAATAGTTATTGTGTGACCCCGGTATGCATTCCTTCAAGGCATGACCGATTCCTATACGTATCCTACAAACAGGGACAACCTAAGATCTTCATCGCTTCGAATGAAGAAGGAAAAGGGGAAAGATTCATTGATTTGAGGGGGAACCAGTTGTTGCCAGCGATTTCTCCACGCCGGGATAAAATCGCCTTTATTTGCGATGCGGCAGGGAGATCGGATTTATTCGTCCAGTCCTTAAACTTTGATAGAACTAACGGTACAAAACCGGTCCAACTCTATTCTTTTCCCCGTTCTACACAGGCTTCTCCGACTTTCAGCCCCGATGGATCCAAAATCGCCTTCGTATCAGATAAGGACGGCTCTCCGAGGATTTATACGATCCATGCAAAACAGGGTTCCAAAAGAGAAGATCCTGTGCTGATCACTAAACAAAATTCTGAAAGTTCCTGCCCATCATGGTCTCCTGATGGAACTAAATTAGCCTATAGTGCTAAAACAAAGGGAATACGGCAAATATGGATTTATGACTTCGAATCACAAGAAGAGACACAGTTGACTTACGGACCCGGCAATAAAGAAAATCCATGTTGGGCCCAGAACAGCTTGCATCTGGTATTTAACTCTACTGATACAAGTTCTTCAGAATTATATGTAGTGAACATAAATCAGCCAGATGCGATAAAAATCACGCGAGGCTCAGGGAAAAAACATTATCCTGCCTGGAGCGCGCGTTAATCACGTAATTTAGAGAGGAAAGCATGAAAAAGTCTTATCGATTGATTGTCTTGATAGGTTCAGTTTCATCCCTGCTGCTTACCGGGTGTCAGAGAAAAAATAACAGCATGTGGAATGACCAGCGAACTGCTGGCGATGTCAAAACCAAAAATGGAAAAGCTCTCTGGGGAAGTTCTGATGATCTCGTCCTAGCAAAAGGATCCGAAAATCTGATAGGCCCTTCTGGCGAGGATTTCATTCCGCTGAAAGAAGAAGATCTCAAGGCGCAGTTTATCGATGGCGCGATCCCTCAGCCTAAATCCTCTCCAGGAGAACCTGGAAGCGGACTTCCTGGTCTCGATCGGTTTCAAGACCCTTCGTCCAATTTATCTTCTGTTTTCAGGAGTGTCTATTTCAATACCGACGATCATATATTGCGGGGAAAAGAGTATTTGACCGCTCTCGATAACATCGCCTCTTATTTGAAATCCCATAGCAATACTTACATTTTCATCGAAGGACACTGTGATGAAAGAGGACCTGAGGCCTATAATCTTTCTTTAGGAGCAAGAAGGGCAAATTATGTGCGCTCTATGCTAATAAAAAAGGGAGTGGACCTCAATCAAATCCACACTGTTTCGTATGGAAAAGAAAAACCTGCATCATCCGGACATAGTCCTGAAGCATGGGCGAAAAATAGACGTGCGCAGTTTAAAATCTTTCAAAAACCATAAGCATTAAATGACAATGAATAGAGCATTGTTTCTTATTTGTACTATTTTAATTTGTTCTGGCTGCACAACCTCGAGCCTTGCATTTCGGCGCAACGATCCTAATGAGCTAAATTTGGAAGAACTCCGAATAGAACTCGCTGATGTCAAGCACGCGCTCAACAGTACCCAAGTCGAACTGAGCATTCTCGAGGATAGAGTAAAAAGCCAGGACAGCGCTCTCTTCGCTGTCAAAAACCAAGGAAACAAAGCGCCTCAGTCCAATCAGTTAACGGAGCAGATCCATGCTCTTGAGAAAAAGATCAGCTCGATTGAGAAAATTCAGGAAAAAGTCTTGTCCGATCTGAGACAGCTCTCATCCCATGCCAACACCACCGCAGGAGCCCTTTCCCAATATAAAAACAAAATCAACGAACTAGAAAAAGATATCGCTGTACAAAATCAAAAGTTCGATGAGTTCGCCAAACTCAAGTCTACTCTCTCCTCAATTTCAAAATTGATGAAACAGAACGCCTTTGGGGAAGATCTGCTTAAAAATTATAAAGTAATGACCGGAGATTCTTTAGAAAAGATCGCTCGCCAACATGGCACCACTGTGGAAACATTGAAAAAGATCAACAGATTGGACAGCGACCGGATCATGGCGGGACAGGAGTTGAGACTTCCATATGACCAATAATTCTACCGACAATCGATGTTCAAGCATCGGCATTTTTGATTCCGGTTTTGGAGGCCTGACAGTAATGAAGGCCATCAAAACAGTGATGCCCACTGAAAACATCATTTATTTCGGAGACACTGCCCGTCTTCCTTACGGAAACAAAAGCCCTGATGCAATTTTGCGCTATTCGATCGAAAATGCGACCTTTCTCATGGAGCAAAAAATTAAAGTCCTGGTCATTGCGTGTAATACTGCCTGCGCGATTGCTTTAGAAATCCTGCAAAAAATGTTTGATTTTCCAATTGTCGGAGTCATCCTTCCTGGAGTCGAAGAAGCGCTGCAGATTTCGAAGACAAACAGCATTGCCATTCTAGGAACACGGGCCACGATCTCATCGGGGGTACATCAACACAATTTTCAATTGCGCCTTCCAAATGTCGATCTGACCCCGATTGCATGTCCTCTCTTTGTTCCTCTAGTAGAAGAAGGCTATATCGAACATCCCATGACTGAAAGCGTAGCCCAAGAATATCTTCGTCCGTTGAGACGCAAAGAAGTGGACACTGTCCTTTTGGCCTGTACCCATTATCCTCTTTTAAGGTCGATCATCCAAAAAGAATTGGGCCAGAATGTCTCTTTGGTCGACCCTGCCATGAGCTGTGCGGAGACCGTTCGCGACCTGCTAATTAGCAAGAATTTAGAAAATCATCAAAAAGAAATGCCTCATTATCAATTCTTTGTCTCCGATGATCCTGAAAAATTTCGCCTGTTAGGCAAGACTTTTCTCAATTATCCGCTCGAACATGTCCTTTCCCGCCCCATTTGATTCCTGAAACAAATCGTATAAGCAAAAATCTCCTTGCATCTCTTAAACTTTAATAGCACTCAATTCCTTAGTCAGGAAATCCCCTAAACACAGAGTGAAGAACTGAGACGCTAAGACACTGAGATATAGAAGCACGCGTTATTGGCACGAAGTGTGAAAAGTCCAATCGTCCTTTTTTTCGAGCGAAGCTCGAATCACTAGAAGAAGGAAGATCTTTTCAGAAAGCAAGAAGTTAAGAAACTTAAACATAATGAGATTTTGTTTTCTGAAAAATCTTCCTTCTTCTAGTGATCGCTACGCGCAAAAGGACGATCTCAGCGTCTTAGCGTCTCGATTCATCCTCTGTGTTTATGGGATTCTTTATCTTCTGCAATGAGACTAACTCTAACTGACTATTTAAAAATTTACTTCACCCGATCTCCTGCTCTTGCAAAAAAGGCGTGAAATTATTTTGTAAACCTGTTTGAATGATTAATTTTAAGACAAGTTGAGGAACCTGGATGAGCCAAAAGAAAAGAATCTTATTGATCGAAGACGAAGAAGATATCGCTGCCTTAATTAAACTTCAGGCTGAACTTTCCGGGTATAAACTCCATGTCGAGGTCGACGGGATCAATGGATACCGCGCTGTTGAACGGGAAAAGCCCGATCTCGTCATTCTAGATATCATGCTTCCGGGACAAAATGGATTCGATGTCTGCCGGAAAATGAAAAGCAATGCAGAACTCAAGAATATTCCTGTCATTATTTTATCTGCAAAAGGAGAAGAACTCGATGTCGTCCTGGGCCTGGAGCTCGGTGCCGACGACTACGTTGCCAAGCCATTTTCTCCCAAAGTTTTATTCTCGAGGATCAAAGCTGTATTAAGAAGAGGAAAAGAAACAGAAAAAACCCCGAAAGTCCTCCAGTTTGGCGACTTCGTCCTCGAGGTCGATCGTTATATGTTAAGAAGAGAAGATAAGCCGATCACAATTACTCTTTCCGAATTTGGAATTTTACGCAGGCTTCTTGCGAATCGAGGAAAAGTTTTAACACGCAACCAGCTGCTCGATGACGTCCATAATGACGATGCCTTCATTGTAGATCGGAATATCGACGTGCATATCGCTTCATTGCGCAAAAAACTGGGTCCCAATTTTGATTGGATCGAAACCGTTCGAGGCATCGGCTACCGTTTGCGGGAAAATCCTGTTCCTATCCTCTCCAAAACTGAATTTTGAATCCTATTCCGCGTAAAAAAAAGTTGAAAAGGTTGGCGATACAAGTATATATACGGAACGTATAAACCCTTTTTAACCCTGAGGAAAAGAACGTGAAAGCATATCTATTGGCTTCAACAACTCTTGTATTGATCTTATCTAGTTGTGCAACAAAAACACAAAGCGGGGCACTCGGAGGAGCGGCTGTAGGAGCTCTTGCAGGTGGACTGATCGGCGGCAACGCAACCGGCGCTTTAATTGGAGGTGCAGTGGGAGCAGCAGGCGGTGCGCTCATAGGATATTCACTTGACCAGCAAGATCGAGAGACCTTAGGTCGCAATAGCCCTCGAACTCTTTATCGAATCGACCATGGAGAACAACTTTCTCTTGAGGATATTAAAGAGATGTCTAGAAATGGCCTCAGCAACCAAGTGATCATCAATCAAATTAAAGCGACAAATAGCGTCTTCTACTTGTCTACCCGTCAGATAGTCGATTTAAAAAGGGATGGTGTCTCAGAACGTGTGATCGATTACATGATAGAGACAGGAACGTAACCAGTTTATGATCACTACCGATACGATTTCAACAACCGAGTCCAGATTGGGCGTAAAACCCAATGCCGCCCACTTTGAAGAGCAAGTCCGCAACCACTGCAAGACCTCTCTTGAAAAATTCGAGAGCATCACGCGATATTATGCTTTATTTCATATTCTCTTCTTTAGCGCTTTTACCGTAGAGCTTTTATCGTTTCTTTTATTTTTTTCTTTTTTTGCGAAATCCTCCTTATTAGCTTTTTCTTTAGCGATCATTTTTCTAACGGTTTTTTCCTATTTCGTTCTCCTCTTTTATTTTCAGGCAAAAAAGCCGGAACAGTTCATCCACTTGCGCGAAGAGTATTATGGAGCCTGCAAACAGGCTCTTTCTTTCGAACGGGGAGTATCCGAAACCCATCTTTCGTTGTCTCACTCCCTAAGGCGCTTCGCATCAGAACTGCATCAGCAAGAGGCAAACTACTATTCTTTCCTAAACCGCTTTACTACCCTTTCTTTATTATTGAAAAAGTTCAGTATCTGGCTTCATTGGAAAGATGTGCACAAGATGAAGGAGCTTTTGCTTTTTTTGGCGATCAATGAACACATTCAATGGGTCAAATCAGAACCCACCGATCTCGAAGCTCATGCCTCCCTTGCCGACACCTATTGCGCTCTTTCAAAACTTTACATGCCGCCGAACAAAGCCGAAATGGTCTGGGTGCCTCCCGATTATTTTTCAGAAGAAACACAACAAAAATTCACATCCGCTGCGGAACGGGCAATAGAAGAATTCAAAATTTTAGATGATTACGCCCCGAACGATCAATGGGTGCATGCCCAACTCGCTTCCCTCTATCATGATATTGGACTGCCGGAGCAAGAGATCCTTGAATTTGAGAAGATGCTGAAGATCGCGCCTCAAGATAGGCAAATCTTGTTTCGGCTAGGGGTGCTGTACTTTCAACAAGGCTATAATGCAAAAGGATTGAGAGTCTACGAACAGCTCAAAAAATCCAAAGATAAAAAGGCTGATGAGCTCATTTCCTATTATGACGCCTATGTCATATCAGAGGCTTGATACCGAACGTGACTCAAAAATTGGGATTTCGGCTGCGCCAAAGCCTCGAGGTTCAACGATCACAAGTTGCCCAATATTAAAAATATGGGGCAACTTGTGATCGTTGAACCTCGAGAGCTTTCGCGTCAGCCCAAATCCGATTTTTGAATCACGTTCGGTATAGCATCTCTTTGCCAGACATAGTAAGTTCGCGGACCATCGTGAACTTCACGCGTTATACTTAATAACTTCATCTCGTCTTCAAATGTTCTAAGAATTTGAAATGCTTTGCATATGACCAGCCTTCCTTGTAAAGGAAATGCAGTCAGTTCTTTTTCATTAATTTCAAATAACTCTTTTGGAAAACATTGAAACGAACCCAGAGGATACTCCATTACATTGCAGTTCCAGTTCTCCGTAAAAGTAAGCGGTATATATTGCTTTTCCTCTTTCACTTCAATTTCATGCTTAAGTTGAAAGCTTTCTGGAGAAAACACTATTAAACGATTTTGACTATAATGTGTTTCTACATAGCAATATACTTTTAGAGGGACAGTTTCAAAATGATCATGCAGTTTCTTTGACGTGAATGTGGATAAATCCAATTTTTCATTGAGCTTGGGAACGAATTCGTAAACGGTTTTGCCCGTCATCTTTTTGAAAAGAAAACTCGTACGGTTGACCATATCGTGAAACTCTTTCTCGATCAGCGGTTTGGCGGCTGTTTCACCAAACTCGTACCACTCTTTGCTTACGGATTTGATCTTTAAAGCTTCTTCTAAAGATAGGTAAGAAAGAGCGTTCAATAGAACGTCTTTGGGAACTTGTTGTATGCTCATATGTTTATTCTTTATTAAGTATTATTTATTGAAATCAGAGAATCTTTCTTAGCGTCTTTTTGCCAGACATAATAAGTTAACGGACGATTTACATATCCAACAGCTGGTTTTAAAGATTCAATCGCATCCTCAAATTTTTCATCAACTTGATGCGCCTTGAAAATAGTAAGTCTTCCTTGAAAAGGAAATGCGGTTTCCTCTCCTTCATGAATTTCAAAAAGGTCTTTTGGAAAGTGAAAAATGGATTGAGGTTCAGGAAAATTAATAGAAAGATGGATATAATGCTTTGGCTCTGCTCCTTCTATCTTATGCATCTTTAGAAAGGCATCAGATGAAATGAATGACGAGCAGCAATCTGTTTTTATACAACACTGTACTTTCATAGGGATGTTTTTAAAATGCTCATGCAGTTGCTTGGCCGTAAATTTGGACAATTCCAATTTTTCATTAAGATCCGGCACAAACTCGTAAACGGTTTTACCTGTCATTTTTTGAAAAAGAGCAGTCGTGCGATTGACCATATCGTGAAATTCTCTTTTGATCGCCTTCTTGGAGATTGTTTCGTCTATATCATTCCACTCTTTGCATACTGATTTGATCTTTAAAAGGTCTTTTGCTGTAAGGAAGGAAAGAGTGTGAAATAGCATTTCTCTAGGAATAAGTTGTATGCTCATATGATTAATCTTACTAAATGTTACTTATTGAAGACGGACCAATCCATCGTTCCGATGAACAATCCGATCACGCACAGTGCATTGGCCCACCAATTAACTTTCTCTTTATAGAACCATTGGCCCCAGACGTTGCATAGGATGATGATCGTAACTGCAAAAATAGGAAAGATCATCGCATGTTCCCAAGAGCTTGAATATTCTGTCGAGAGCATCAGGAAAAATGTGGCGGCCCCGTTGGCGACCCCTCCGAGAAATCCATAGATAATCTCTCTTTTCTCCGGAAATCGTCTTTTGCTCTGGAAAGCATTCCATACTTGAACTAAAAATGCACCAAAAAACAACATTGGTAAGAACCACTGGCTTTTTACATCTTCCATATCGAAGTTCAATAGCAGACCTGTAGTGTCGGGAAATTTGATGAACAACGCCCTCCATTGCATCCAGGCGAGACCGGTCATGTGCAGGACAAATGCTAAGATAGCAAAGGTGAGCCATCGTTTTTTGTTCGGAATGTGTTGGAGCTTCCAACCGGCCCAAAACAAGCCTCCCACTACAAGTATCGATCCGATGGCATGCGCTTTCGTATAATAATATCCGAATTGCGCTCCGAAAATCAGTGCCATGAGGAGCCCCGGCATGACAGAAGCCGAATTTACCATCGCGAAGGTGAGTCCAGGAGGACCTACTTCCAATGCCTTTCCGAGAGAGCGCATCATGAAGCCTAGAATAATGCCTGCAGCAAGGCCGAAGGCGGCCATTGAAAAGCTCCAACTGTAACTATTCAATCTGACAGGGTTGAGAAAAATAGCTACGATGCATGAAAGAAATAGCTGAATGACTAAAAAAGTAGTGGTCGAGCGATGAACGTCTATGCTGCGCCGCATGAAATAATTTGAGAAAGTCGCACAGACCGCTGCGATTAAAATCAGTTGAACACCCATGTTGCGGATTGTACAAAATGATCATCGGTATGTAAATTCAAAAAATTGGATTTTGCCATCGGCAGCATCTCCATCAAAATTCCATATTTTGAATTTACTTCGGTATGCCTCTCTCATTCTTTTGATAATTAATAGGCTCTCAGTATAATCAAAAAAAATTAAAATATAGGGTAGATATGCACAAATTTCATTCCTTTTTTCAGAAACATCCATTCTTGTGCGCTTGCTGTATTTTTTCTCAGGCGGTCCTTTTCTCATCGTTCACGAATGAAAAAAAAAATAATGCACATCAAAATCGCCCTTCTTCGAAAGGTTCTTTGGTCCTCATTACCAACAATAATGACACTGTAAAGCCAGAGGGAAATGCGTATCAGCCGAAATTCAAGGCTGATTATGGAAAACATCTCAAAGGGCAAGAAGCCCTTCTGCTTAAGCGGATTACAGAATATTGGAAAGATGGCGACTATTCTTTAGCCAAATCGCAAATACTTGAATTCCTTTCCAAATATCCCGAGAGTTCGGCCAAAGATGGGATTTTGGCGATGCTCGGAGATCTTTTTTTCCAGGAAAACCGATATCGGGAAGCTGTTTCAGCTTATAGTCAAATCACAAATGAAGAACTGAAAAATAAGGTGTTCTTCAACCAAGTCCAGTCTCTCTTTGAACTTGAGGAGTACCAAGCGGTTACAAAGCTAACCTCGGGATTTTTCAAAAAAGAACAAAATGTCGAACCGGAAAAAAATTTACGCCTGCATCTTCTTCATGCTGAATCGTTATTCAGAATGTTGCTTGCGAGCAAGGAACCCGCCCAACAGCAGAGTTTGGCAAGGCTTGCCAAAGCTCATTATAAAATCCTCGAAAAAACTCCCTACGAAGACCTAGCTTCTTTTCCTCTGGCAGAAATTTATCGGATTTTAAAGGAATATCCCAAGGCGGCGGATCAGTATATTTTATTGTCCAAAAAACATCCTGACAAAGAAGAGGAATTATTATTTCAAGCAGCGAGCCTTCAGGTCAAATACAATAAAAGCGAGGCCATCAGCACCTTTGCAAAAATTTGCAGCCTGAATGGGAAAAAACTACAGGCAGCATCTTATGATCTCATGGTCCTCTTATTTCAGGAAAATCGATTCAAAGAGTTGGTGTCGATCCAGGATCAAGTATTGCAGTCCCTCTCTAAAGAGCAGACCCCCTTGATCTATTTTTTCCTGGGAAGAAGCCATTTTGAACTAAAAAATTATCGAGATGCTGCTGTAGCTTTTGAACACTTTATCCAAACCGAAGAGCAAAAAACAACGAAGTTAAAAACGGCCCTTTTAAGTACCATCATCTGCGCGGAGTCCATTCAAGACCTGCCTCTTTTTGGCCGAAATCTCAAACTCCTGATGGACTCGTTTCCAAACGATCCGGAATGCGCCAAAGCCTTGGCAAAGCATGCGCAACTCTCTTTCGTTCTGCATGATTTAAAACAGGCCGAAGAAGATCTAAGGCAAATTATCGACAAGTTTCCCGAATATGGACAGAAAGAAAGTATGACATACGATCTTGCGCTGTTACAATTTATGGACAAAAAATGGGATGCCGCCAGGTCCTCATTCTTGTCGTTTATCGAACAATTCCCATCGAGCTCACGAAAAACTTCAGCTGAAAGACTTGCTCTTGACGCTTCTCTGGAGGCCATCAAAGAAGGAAATGGAGATCTGGCCTCTCTTAAAAAAGACAATCTCATCATTGATCTGAAGACGATTTTAAAACAGGATCCTCAACAGTTAGATGCGGAAGAATTGCGAGAATGCCATTTTCTGCTTATAAAAACGATGATGGACCAAGAAAAATATGCCGAGGCTGTCCCTTACTTGGGCGATTACATCACAGCTTATCTAAATCACCCCACTGAGGCAGAAGCGCATTTGTTCATCGCAGCTTGTCTTTTGAAGCAAAAATTGGATTTAAAAGAATTTTCCTTTCATGCTGAAAGAGCCTTGGAGCTAAATCCAGAACTGCAAAAACAGAAAAATATCCATCTTCAACTTTTCAATGCGTATTTGAAACTTGCCGAATCTGAAAATGAAGGCCGCAAGCAATCCTATTTTCAACAAGCCGCAGCCCATCTTTATTCTGTTTATTCGATGGACGAGTCCTCGATCAAAAAAGAAAACCTCCTGTGGCTTTCCAATTTTTATTATCAAAATGCAAAAGAGGATCCCACAGCTTTGTCCAGAGCGATCAACACTTTAGAGACCATTCTCAATTTATCAGAACAAGGAAATCTGAGTCCTTCTTTCTTCACACCTGAAACTATCTACCTGGAAACGGAGACAATGAAGCTGGCGGAACTCTTCTCTATGCAAAATAAGCCTCAAAAAAGAATCGCCCTCCTTGAAAGCCTCACGGCTCAACAACAGAGACATCCTGAATATGAATGGAAATTCTTAAGACGATCTCTCTTTGAACTCGCGATCTCATATGAAGCTGCTTATGAACAGGGCAAAGCGCTGCAGGCTTATGACCATTTGATCCAGTCCGCTTCCCATGCGACCTCGTATCTCTCCAATGCAGCCTTGTTACAAAGAACACGTATTTACTATTCTATGTTGAAAGATGAAGAGAAAAATGAAAGCAATCCCAATTTGATCGAGATTTTAAATAATTTGAAAGATCTGCAGATCAAAAAGAAACTGTATTCGGAACCGATCCATTTAGAAGCGGCCCTGGATTATGCTGATATCCGTATCTCTTTAGTAGATCCTCAATTGAAGAATGAACGCGCTCTGTTTTTCTTTAAACGGATAAAAGAAGATTTCACAACTCAAAAAGATCTTTTGTCGAAAGATTATAATGCAGCCCGCGACGTGTTCCCTGAAAAAGCTGTCATCTTTGAAAGCTACATGCAATATATCGATGCAGAAATACAGAAAATCGAAGGGCTGATCGCCATTCAAAATCAGCAAATCGATAAGGGACAGGAATTAAAAAAAGGCGCCGAGGGGCAATTTGAAGAACTTCTCAAAAAACATAATGGATTGACACCCTATCTCCAAAACCGTATTGAAACCAGTATGCACGAACTCAAAACAACTTTATGACAGCATTTAATAGACCTTCGGGGAAAAAAAGAACGTTAATCCTCTCTTGCATCGCCATTTCTTTGATCGTGCATGGCGTAGGGCTGTATATTTTTTATAAAAATCCGTTGATTTTACAATCCTCCTGGGCCTCTCTGTTCAAACGATCGGCAACACATCCTCATCCTCTCCTTGTAGAGGAAACAATCAGCATTCAGGAAAAAAATCAAAGCTTAACGGAAGCGTTGGCACATTTTGAAAAGCCATCCTCGACCTCTCAGAAACCCTACGATTTGGATTACAATTTAAATACCCTGAAAACCCGTCCTCATGTGGAATTGGCATCAGGGATAGAATTGCCTCGAATGCGAGAAGAATCTTCGATTCATAACGAATCGGATCAAGCTCTTTCCACTCATCCTTCCCTTGTTTTTCCAGAAGAAGCACTGGAGCCTCTTTCTATTGAGAAGAACTCTGCCATCCCCTTTGTTTCTCAAATAGAAATCGATAAAAAACCTTCGTTGGACATCGCCAGGGAATTTTCTCATGTAAATCCTGTTTTTGAGCAGGAATTCGATGATCTTGGGTCCTTTTCATTGAAAACAGAAAAAGCGGTTGCCTCCGCTGAAACCCTTTCTGATTCTATTCCTTTTTTAGAATATCCGAACACGATCCAAAAAAAGGAAAGCCAGGAATATGCTTTGAAAATCGATCCATCTAGATCACTCGGAGGGCTGTCATTAAGCGACCTTTCTATTGACCAAGAGCCTCCTTTAAAAGAACACCTGTTCCTTGCCAAACCTCCCAAGGAATCGGAGAATAAAAAAGCGATCAAGCCGGTTTCTTCCTTTAAAAAAATTGCAAAGACGGATTCTTATCCATTCACGGAAAAGGAAAAAGCACTGGATTGGGACGATGGCGACTGTGAAGTCAGCGTACAATTCATGCCTCATCCAGAAGGTGGAGGCTATCTTTTCTCTCTGAATCTCATTCCTCAGTTAGAACTGCCTGCTAATCCGATCAGACAGAATTTCTATTTTCTTATCGACAGGTCAAATTCTATAGAAAAGCATCGCTATAATGTTTTTAAAAGAGCTGTACTGCGCGCTATTTCCCATCTTCAAGAAGGGAATTATTTCAACATTTACATCTTCGATAAACATTGCGTCCGATTGAACGAGAAAAATCTGGCTTACAATTCACGAAGTCTTCGAGTGGCTGAAGAATTTTTGGATGCCCAAGAACATAAAAGTCATTTTTCTGCAGCAGACATCTATGCTTCTTTGGATAAGATCATCCCATCTTCTGTCAAGGAAGAGGAATCCAATACAGCTATTTTGATCTCCGATGGAAACACTCTTTTGGATGCCAGAAAGCAGCAAAAACTATTGAATAGCTGGACTAAGAAAAACAATGGGAAAGTCAATCTGTATACTGCAGCAGTAGGAAAAGACAACAACTTGATCCTCCTGGACCTGCTCAGTTCTTTCAATCGAGGAAAATTGCTTTATTCTGAAACCCACGCTTCCTTTCCGAGAAAACTGGCTAAATTAGTCATGAGCCTTAGAAATCCTTTGGCCAAAGATCTCACTTTAAGCGCCATTCCAACGGACCCGAAAGCCACGATCACCTTTCATCCCGAAGATTCCAGGCTCCCCACCCTTTTTAAGGGCCGTCCTTTAACCTTGCTGGGCACGATCGACCGGGTATGCGATTTCACACTGTATATCCAAGGTTCTCAAAAGGGTCACGAACTCAACATGAAAATTCCCATCTCTTTTGAAGAGGCAAAAAAAGGGAACGCCGCTTTAGAAAAACAATGGACCCTCTATCGAGCTAACACTTGCTATGAAAAATTTTTAAAGGAAGGGAAAGGATCCCATCTAAAACAAGCCAATGAACTGATACGCAAGGCGGGCGGAGAAATCGCTTTCGAATGACATGCAGCCCTACTTGAGAATTTTGTCCCACGCAAATCAGCTGAAGACCAAAAATTACGATATCCTTTGTCAACTGCCAGGTATCCAAGTTCCTATGTCCTTGGTACTTCCGCAGAGCCCCCGGCGCCGACGTAGACGTCGCGGAAAATGTTGGGGTAGACGTGGAGGCCAGCCGAGCCAAAGCCCCCAACAAACATACGACGTCCATCAATTTCATTTGAAGTTCTCGTATAACTCTCTTCAAAGAGACAAGGGGGAGGCTGTTTTTTTGAAGTAACGTGTTTTAAAATAGGAAGTGTTGCAGCTGTCAATACATCGGGTAATTCGTATCCTTGTTTCTCTACGAGTTCTTGTTGCTTCCCGATATCCTCTTCTCTGGTTCCTTCAAGAATATTGTTTGTGATGTAGATGATACGGGTTTCAGCGGCTTCTTTATCTCCAAGCTCTCTTCGAACCCCTTGCCAAATAAGTCTAAATTTGGTTGCATTGCCTTCCTTTGGAGACTCACCAAGTGTCTCGAGTTTATTGAATGTATGTCCTTTTGGAATGGTCAGACGTGTTATTCCTGCTTCTCCTTCTACCTTTGTTCCAGCAAGCAGTTTTTTCGCAAACGGGATCTCTTTATTTTTGTTAAAAACTGGTTCATCCTTAACAGAAAGTCCTAAAGCTTCTAAATCAAAATGCTCTTCCCAAAATGGTCCATCCATCACTGTTATCGATGGGAACAACTTTGTAAGCATAGACACTTTTCGCAAAGAGGAATCAAAAGAAGACTCAGATGTTGCATTGTACCATTTTTTACAAACTCGAGAGGCTCGCACCAGGTCTTCTGGCAATAAATATGTGAAAATATTTTTCACCAGCTCTCTCGGCGCATAATCATTTATAGATAGCTTGTTATCCGAATGAGCGATATGTTCTAAAGGATTTATTTTAGATGCATTTGTTACTAATGACATAAATTTTCCTTATTGTTTTTAAAATTAATAAGCATATTTATTATAATTTGTTAATGCAATATGTCAATTTAATAAATCCATTAGGTTTTTGATGAGTTGTTTTTTATCCTTCGTGTGATATAATCTTTAAAAAAAATCGTTTTGAATTTTATGAGTCTGAGAATCATCGGTGGAAAGTTTCGCAATAGACTGCTCAAATCTCCAAAGGGAGAGCAGACCAGGCCGACCACCGCCATGATTCGAAAAGCGGTCTTCGATATTTGCCAATTTGAAATTCAAGATGCCAACTTTTTAGATGTTTTCGCCGGTAGCGGTCTGATGGGAATCGAAGCGCTCAGTCGAGGTGCCGACAAGGCCACATTCATCGATATAGACAGATATGCGATTCGATGCATTCATGAAAATATCAACATACTTCAGCTCGATAGACAGGCTAACATCATTTCTGGAGATGCACTGACAGCCTTGGAACGATTAAATAAGGGAAGAGCCCAATTTCAATTGATCTATGTCGACCCTCCTTACAGACAGAAAACGTTAAATGAGCAAATTTTACATTTTTTAGATTCAAGCTGCCTCGTCGCTTCCGGAGGGATTGTATTCATTGAAGAAACTCTCCCCATTCAACTCAAGAGCAATACATCCTTAAAGACCTTGGTGCACAGAGACACGAGGAAATTCGGCAAGTCGGTCTTGCATCAATATCGGAAAGTTTCATAATGTAAGCCATATGAGGTGGCAATTATGAAAAAAGCTCTCTTCCCGGGGACTTTCGATCCTCCGACTTTAGGCCATCTGGATCTGATCAAACGCGCAGAACCTATCTGCGATAAGTTATATGTCGGTATCGCTGTTAACACTTCTAAAAGCAATAAGCCGTTTTTTCCCACGGAAGAAAAAATCAGCATGCTCAAAGAAATTTGCAAAGATTTTAGTTACGTGGAAATCGTATCTTTTTCGGGATTGGTTGTGGACTTCGCTAAAAAACATGGAATCGATTTCATTCTCAGAGGGCTTCGGGCATATAGCGACTTTGAATATGAGTTTAGGATGGCGCTCGCCAATCGGAAGATCGGCAATATTGAAACCGTCTTTTTAATGCCTGATGAGCGTCAAGGGCATATCAGTTCTACTCTAATACGGGAACTCGCCCTTTATAAAACCCGTTTACACGATTTTGTCCCTGCGGCAATCGAAGAAAGGGTTTTTTCCCGCCTCACTAAAAATTAGACTTTTTTGCCTTTTTGATATTTTGTTTCGAAGACATTTCCTTTTTTATCGTAGCTCTTCTTCACTCCATCCAATTGATCTTCAGCATAGGTCTGCGCAAGATAAGGCTTTCCATCATCATAGAATTTATTGAATTTTCCATGTCGTTTTCCATCCATATATTCTGCTTCGAAGACCAAAATCCCCTGTTCATTCCAATTACGTGAAGCTCCATAGAGATTGCCTTTTTTATATTGGGCAATGGCGGCAATTTTACCATCTTCAAAATAGGTCTTTTCTTCATTCTCTTTTAAATCTTCGATAAAGAACACTTCTTTATACACTTTTCCATTGGGAAAATATTGGACCGCCGGTCCTTGCTTTTTGTCGTTTTGGAAAGAGACGCTCATGTACAATTTCCCTTTTGGGGTAAATACTTCGGCAATGCCTTCTTTAAGCCCATTTTTAAAGGGAGTAGAAGAGACCTTGTTGCCCGCTTCATTGTATTCGATGACTTCCCCTTCGATTTTGTCATTCACGAACATAGCTTCGAGGGCCTTGATTTTTCCAAAAAATTCATTAACGGGATAATAAATTTCATGCAGGCCTTCTTTCTTGTTATCCTTATAATTGTATACGATCTCTTTTCCATCCTGCGCTTTTTCAAACCATCGCCCATGTAGTTTGCCTTCTTTATAGAAAGCTTCCTCGATCAGCTCTCCTTCCGAATTCCATAATGCTTTCATCCCATTCAATTCCCCCTCTTTGTAAACGATCAATGTCTGAGGATTGTTATCGGGATAAAACGTTTTTTGTTCTCCGTCCAATTGACCTGATTGATTGTAAAAATATATTTTCGCAACTTGAGAAGGCTCGTTTGGTTTGTCTTTATCTTTTGGGAAAAATTCTTTTTGTTCGCCTACCGGCAGGTTTCGCTCATAATTTTTTATCATGTGGGGACTACCGTCTTCAAACCAGGTTAATATCCTTCCTTCCAATAGGTCGTCCTTATAAACTGCCGATGTTTTTAACCGTCCATTTGAATAGTATTCTTCACTTTTTCCATTTCGTTTCCCGCGCAAAAAAGGAATGACCTCTCGGATTTTGTCTTTCTCATACCAAAACCGGGCAATGCCTTCAGGGAAATCATTTTTGTAACATACTTCTCCAAGGAGGGTCCCTTCTTCATTCCATTCTCTATGCCAGCCTTCCTTTTTTCCTAGACTATAATTGCCGCTGAATTTTTCTTTGCCATTTTCATACCATTCTTTTTTTGCAGCATTCAATAATCCTGCGACATAATGTTCTTCGACATGGGAACTCCCATCAGCAAACCATCGAAGAAATTCCCCTGTTTTTTCTCCTTTCTTCATTTCAAGGCGAACTAAAGGATTTCCGTTTTCATACCATTCTTCATGCATCCCTTCTTTTTGCCCATCTTTGTAAGATGCTTTTAATTTGAGCTGGCCGGAAGCATAAAATTCTTTTTGTTCCCCATCGAATTGACCTTTGACGTAATGATAATCAACTCTGATTTGTCCGTTAGGAAACCATTCCTTATAATCGCCATCTTTCTCATCTCCGATCAAGGAATATTCAGCCAATTTCTGTCCCGCGTCATCGCATTCGACAATGGGTTGCAGCAAGGCGCCTTTATTGTCATAAAGAGCTAAATAGGCATCCTTTCCATTGGCGTGCATGCGCCAATGCTTTCCAATTTTTACACCGAGGTCGTACTCTCCATTTCCAAGAAGTGCACCATCCAACGAAAATATCTGTTCTCGTCCATGTTTTTTTCCATTTTTATATTGGACTTTGTAACTCTCTTTTCCATTAGGATGATATTTTACGTGCAACCCGATTGGCTCTCCTTGTTTGAAATCCTGGACTTCCTGTATTTCACGGTCTTCATTGTAATTGATAATCGCAGGATTTTTCCCATCTGAATTCAGGACTCCGTGGAAATATCTGCGGCTAGATTTTAGGGCTCCTGATGGATACCATTCCAGAGCATTCCCATGAGGGACACCGTCCTCATACGGGATCAAGGTCGATTTCACATCTTTGGAATAATAACGCACAACTTCGCCGACTAATTTCCCGTTTTGGTAGGTTCCCTCTTCTGCTTTCGATCCATCTTCAAAGTAAGATGACATAGGGCCATGTCGGACTCCTTGTGAAAACGTGCCTACTGCTTTTAACTTGCCATCAGGATAAAATATTTTCACCTCTCCATGGAGGAGCCCCCGATCGTGAAAGGCGACTTTTTCGACTTGGCCGTTGTTAAAAATGGCTACAAATGCACCATGCGGCACAATTGTCGATTTCCATTCGTTGTATCCCGGCGAGTCTTTTTCTACTGTAATGACATCCATTTCACTTTTGATTTGACCATCGGGATAAAACACGACTTGTTTTACAGGAGTTTCATTCCCATCATAAAAAATCACTTTTTCAGCTTGGCCTTCCGCATAGCTCTCTATAACCTTCGGTTTCCAGTGTGGTTCGCGCGGTTTTAATGCACTTGTGATTGCAGGCTGGGGATCAGCTGCCAGATAAGAACAACTCACGAACAAACAAATAAGCAAAGATTTTTTGATTTTATCCATAGTACCCTGATCAATCTAAAACTTTTTCAAAGAATAGTGTAAAATTGCCTTTAAAAACAAGCAATGGCAAATTTATACCTTAAATTATGTATCTCTATTTAGGACCAAAAGATACATGTCGGGTAACATGCGGCAAGCCCACGTTCCCCGCGACCCTCTTGAGCTGCAATGCGCGTTCCCTCCCAAACCTGTCGGTTCGGGCCCTTCCACGTCGCACTGCAGGGCCATTCTAATCAAATGCAACAAAAAGTTAAGATATATAATCGGGGCCTGCGAAGGGACGCGAGAGGGGACCCAAGCTGAGAAGCTTGGGAAGTGAGCGCACGAGCAGCCAATGGCTTCAAGGCGCAAAGCAGAATCGAACCGCAGGAGAGCTCGAAGAGCGTGGGAGATAGTGCTTCGCACAGATCCCTGACGAGGACTCGATTTGGCAAAGCGGATTGAAGCTCAAAAGGGGTCACAGGGGACATTGGCGTAGCGCATGTCACCCGATATGTCATCTTCAACTATTTATTCTTACAAAAATAAACAGTTACATGAAGAAGGCGAGCCAGCAGAGAAGAATCCCCCAGGCTAAAGGAATGGCACCCATCATTCTGGTAAAACCATGATCGATCATCATCGTTTTGATGATCAGTTGGGGAATGAAAAGTAGCAGCACCGATCGGACGATCATTGCCCATCCCAGCAAAGTCACAAGCAGGCTAGGCTCCCAGCTCCAATCATTGTACCAGCTTAAAATGGCCAGACCGATAAGAAGATTAATCACGCTTGTAATGTAGAGACTTCCAGGGTTGTTCCTAATGGAATTCAACACTTTCATGAAATTTTCATTGTAAAGGAGCATCCATAGACCGGTGATCGCCAGAAATGGACCGAAAATAGAACTCAGCCACATCGCATTTTCCATCTCGAACTCCTTTAAGGCTTAAAGTAGAGCGTGAAGAATATATTTGTCAAGATCAGCGGCGCCTCTCATATCTTCCCATCAACTCCGTGTTAGCGATGATGTGCCCTGCCATCGCTTTTTCTACTTCCTGTTTTGTGGCTCCGGCAGCCAGGTTCAACATTTTGTCCAAGGCGTATAATTTAAAATAATAGCGATGCTCTCTATCAGGCGGGCAAGGGCCAAAATAGCTTGCTTCTCCACTCGTTCCTTTCCCCATTTTTCCTTGGGGAGTTGAATCTTCATCGATCACAGCAATATCTTTTGGCATGTCATAAATAACCCAATGGACAAACATCCGATCTTTGCGGACGAATTCGGGAACATCAGGATCGTCCATTATAAGAACAAGACTTTTGGCATTGGACGGTACTTCTTCGATTTCCAAAGGGGGATTGATATTGTCTCCATCACATGAGTATCGTTCAGGAATGTTTCCTTCATGTTGAAATGCCCTGGACTTTAGCTTCATTATCAATTGTCTCCTAATTTTTAAATTCAGGATACGATTCGCAAATTTTTACTTGAAGGGGTTGTTTCATATTCAGCCACAAAGAACCGGTATCATCATTGCTATCCTTTCTATGAAATCCGATCACTCGCAAAGGTTCTATTCTTCCTGAAGAGTAGACAGTCATCTGCAATGATTCAGCCTCCTGTTGGCCATTTACGGATAATCTGGAAACTCCTGCTAACGAATTTTCTTTACATGCATAATCGGAAATTTTGGGCTCTTCAGTCGTTGCTTGATAAAAAAAACCATTTTTCTTTTTATAAATGGATACCTCCAAATCAGATTGATGGCTCATGGCTAGAACTTGAAATTTTTGCATCTCAAGCTTCAACTGGGCGACGCTGTTGCGAAAACGGTGTGTCTCGATGGCATCTTTAACATGGACACCCAAAAAACCCGCCGCAATGCCAACGATCATCAAGCAAATGCAGATCTCTAAAAGAGTGAAAGAAAAAGTTTTAACTCGCTTCCCAATCTTCATTTTCTTCCGGTTCGATTTGTTCGATGCCACCGTCTGGTTTTTTATTCTTGTTCTGCTTAAATTTGTGGTATTTCTCCGATGTCACTTTTATGTCCGCAGTGCCGCTTTCTGCAATGTTAAATTTGTCTCCCCATCCATCTTTCATCATTTTAGCGGCATCTTTGACCAGGCCGGACTTCTTTAGATAAAATTGAGCTTGATCAATGACCTTTTCCCGAGGGGTTCCTTTAGCAACTTCCAAAAGAAGGATATCCCGGATTTGCGCCATTCCCTGCTCGGTCTTGAATGCTTTTCCTTCATCTAAACTTCCTTTCATATTGTAGCCGATTACGCTTCCAATGAGACCGATTAAAAAAATGACAATCATGATCTCCAGCAAAGTCAGAGGTCTTTTTTCTTTTTTCATACTTTTTTCCTCTTTTTATTCGCACTAATGCATCAATTTATATGAATTTATCAAGTTTTGCAAGAATACTATCCCGAAAGGAAAGAACTGACATCTGTCAAAGGCAACAGGATTGACAAAACGACGACCCCTACGATGCCGCCCAAAAATATCAGGAGCACAGGCTGAAGAAATGTAGTTAGATATGCTAAATTTTTTTCCATTTCTTCTTCATAAATTTCGGCGATATTCTTCATCATCTGCCCCATATTTCCCGTTTCTTCTGCAATGGAGAGAATACGGGGGACTAATCTTGGTATGAAAGGAGAACGTCCCAACTGCACACTCAATGGCTGACCTTCGACAATTCTTTTTTCTGCTTCCAAAATGACTTCCTCCAAAAGAACGCACTTGATGGTTTTTCTGGACAAGGCAAGAGCTTCGACCAAAGGAACCCCTCCGGAAAGGAGCATCGATGAAGACTGGCAGAAACGGACAAGTCCAGAATGGATGATAAGCGATTTGCAAAAAGGAATTTTGAGATACAGTTTCTGCAAAGCAATTTGAGTTTCTTTTCTCCTTAATAAAATAAAGATTGCAGCAATCAGAGAAGCTAAGCTTACAACCAGCGTCTGCACGTGAGCATTGATCCATTGGCTGAGAGATAATACGCATTGGGTGAGAGGATGAAGGCGGCGCCCTTCAAAGAGTTCTTGCATGGAAGGGATGACGAAAAATAAGAGCCCGCAAATGACGAGAATGCAGAATATTCCGAGAAAAGCTGGATAAGCAAGGGTTGAAATAAGTTGTTTTTTCAATTTTTGCTGTCTCGAAATTAACAGGGAGAGTTGGTCGAGCACTTTTTCGATAGAACCGGTTTCTTCTCCAGCGCTTACCATTGAAAGATAAACAGTGTCAAAACTTTTTGGATATTTCTTTAAAACTGCGGAAAGAGAAGAACCTCCTTTGAGTGAATCACACAAGTCCAAAAACAGAGGATGGATTTTTTCTCCCCGATGTTTTTCCTCGATGGTCACCAAGCTTTCGTACAAAGGAAGGCCTGCTCGAAGCAATTGCCCAAGTTCCTTCGTAAAAGACAACAGCAATTTCCCTTCCAGCACGATCTCTTTTCGATCCTTCTCTATCATTGAAAGAGAAGTGATGAATACTTCCTGCCTTCTCAGTTTTTCTTTGGCCATGGGGAAAGAATCGGCGTCGATCACGCCCGACAATCTTCCACCTTGTTTACTTAAAGCCTGATAGCGAAATAGCGCCATCTTAAAATTCCTCACATCCCCTTGTCACTCTGAGCACTTCTGCAGTAGTGGTGATCCCTTTTTGAACTAAATTCGATCCTTCATAACGCAGGGTAGCCATTCCCTGTGCTAAAGCGACTCTTTGCAACTCAAGTGCATCTGGACTTTTTAAGAGCTGTCTTTTGATTGTGCTGCCAAGACTCATTAACTCATAAATCCCATGACGGCCTTTATATCCCGATCCATAACAATGGGAACATCCGGTACCTTTTACAAAAACGTCATTTAGCAATCTGTCTCGAACAAGGGACAGCTCTTTCAATTCCTGATCAGAAGGTTCATATTCCGTTCGGCAATGCGGGCAGATCATCCTGACTAAGCGCTGAGCTAAAACTCCCACTACGGAGGAAGTGAGAAGATAGGGCTCAATCCCCATATCCACCAATCTTGTCAATGCTGAAGGCGCATCGTTTGTATGCAAGGTACTTAGAACCATATGCCCTGTCAAGGAAGATTGAATCGCAATTTCAGCCGTTTCCCTATCCCGTATCTCTCCAATCATGATGACATCCGGATCTTGACGCAAAATGTGTCTAAGGCCTGTGGAAAAGTCCAAATTGATTTTTGGATTCACGCCGATTTGAGCCATTCCCTGTAATTTATATTCAACCGGGTCTTCTATCGTCATGATATTGGTCTCTGAAGAATTGATTTCGGAAATCGCGCTGTAGAGAGTGGTCGTTTTGCCGCTTCCCGTCGGGCCGGTGACGAGAACAATGCCTTCGCTCAATCTGATTAATTTATTGAATGGATCCAGTATCGAAGATGGCATTCCGATCTTATTCAGTCCTAGCATCACATTGCTTTTATCCAGAATCCTCAGCACGATCCTCTCTCCAAAAACCACAGGAACAGTACTGACGCGAAAATCGATTTGCCGCGCGCCCATTTTTAATTTAATGCGCCCATCTTGAGGAAGGCGGTGCTCTGCGATGTCTAATCGGGACATCACTTTAATGCGGGTGATCAACTGGGTCTGATATTCTTTCGGAGGCGCATGCCGCATCTGGAGGACGCCGTCTATCCGGTATCTAACACCCAGTCCGTTCTCCAATGGTTCAAAATGGATATCTGAAGCGCCTTGCTGAATGGCTTCCATAAGCATCACATTGAGCATGCGGATCACTGGAGAATCCGCTCGTTGAGCGAGAAGATCGTATCCTTCCGTATCTTCTTCTTTACCATCGCTTTTGGATTCTTGCTGCAAACTTGCAAATAGTTCTGAAGCTGCATGTTCCTTTTGATGGTAGCATCTTTCGATAGCCTCTTCCAAAAGCTCTTTCGACGCCAATACTTCTTTAATTTCTGTGGGAATCAAGCATTTGACTTCTTCAAGAGTTTCCAAATCAGAAGGGTCCGCCATCGCAAGAATCATCTTTCCTTCCACTTCTTCTAAAGGAAGGACGAGATGCTGCTTGGCAAACGCATAAGGGATTTTTTGGATTTTTTCTTTTACAAATGAAAACTCAGATAAATCAGATACCATTGGAATGCCGAAGCGCTGACAAAGGCTTTCCACTTCAGATCCTTTGATGTGGTCCACTAAATCTCGAATCTGATTTTCCAGACTCCCTGTTTTGCTTTCATTGGATGTCAGCATGGATCAATTCCCAAAAATCATTCTAAAGCTATTTCGAAAGAATTTCTTATTTTCTCTGTTCCTGGCTTCTACTATGCGCTCCAAAAATTCAGGTATATCGCCTGCCCGTTTCTTTAATTCTTCTGCGCGGATTTGATCCAATTCCTCTTTGGGATCTAGGATGATTTTAGGCGTGATGAAAAAAATCATCTCTGTATTATTATCGGTCAACTTTGTGGTCCCAAATAACTTTCCTATTCCTGGAAGTTCTCCTAAAAATGGGATCTTTTCTTCGCTATCGATACTGGTTTTTCGCCTTAGTCCGCCTAAGATCACAGTCTGACCATCGACGACCCTCACTTCATTTTCTATATGCCGCTTGTCGACCATTGGACGGTCGGTAATGCTCGGTGTGATCGTATCGAAGCTGATGTTCGTTTGCATCGTCACAAATCCTTTGCTTTCAGACGATTCACCCTCTTCATCGGGTAAATGGATTGTCGGCGTCATAATGATCGTGATCCCATACTGGGCTCTCGAAAAAGATTGCTCAAATGCAATCTGTCCAGAGCTGGTATTGATCGGCGCAGCCCCATTATTGATCGAAATTTCTTCAACAATCGAAATTGTAGCGGGTGTTTGATTTACAGTGATGATAGAAGGAGCAGCATTTAATTGAATGTCATCTTGAGTCATCAAAAAATTGTATGCGATATCAAAAGCTGGAAAATGTTTGCTCTTTCCACCGCTGAAGAAAAATTCCAGGATTCCGTGCAAAAATGTCCGCTCCGTTTCCAAGGCATCAGGAGGGAACAGCTTTGAATCATTGCCATTATGAATTGCATGTTTCCTTCCCATAATATGTTTACGCCAGGGCCTTGGCGGGCGGTTAGATTCATAGATGACATGATTGTGTTTCGATCCTAATTTTAGGAGATTCAAGCCATAATTATTTTGATTGTTCAGCCGTTTTTCAAATAAGAGCACTTCGATCTGGACCATTTTTTTAGGAACGTCCAGTTTGCGTAGCAGGTCTTTTATTTTGTTTAAGACATCTCTTCTTACGACCATCAAGAGATTTCCTGTTTTAGGGTCGGGAATGAAGTGGTCCGATCCTTGTTCGACTTCCACTTGAGAAGTGAGGTCCGGTTTCAGTGATGGAGGTGTGGGTACGATCAATGGAGGAACATTGGGAGGATACCCATCAGGATTTTTAGTCAGTTGCCCTTGCGCTGAATAGTTGACTTCTGCTGTCTCTTTTATACCTTCTGCTGTCGATGCGAGCAAAAGAGATGAATAGACTCTTTCCAATACCTTTGCGAGATCGCTCGGATCACTATGGCGGCAAGGATACATAAAGACGGTCATTTCCGTAGGATCCTGCAGCTGATTTTCCGTTTCCTGTACGATCTTTTCAGCTCGCTCAACCACTTCCTGCTGACCGATCAAGACAATGGATCGCCCCAGCCCTAAAGAAAGGACAGAAAGCCCTTCCTGTTCGACTTTTACAAACGGGGGACGGTTTTTATCGATATTTTCACCAAAGAACGAATTCAAGATTTTTTCCATTTCCTTGGAAGAAATTTTAGAAAGTCCAATGACTTTGCACACTTTTCCTCTAGGATCCTCCCACACGGCATCGTATAAAGAGATCAGTTTTTCCACTTCGTCTTTCGATGCTACGATTGCGATTTTTCGGCTTACTTGATAGACAAATGTCTGCTTGGCGTCGGAAAATCTTTCAAAGAATTGAAACACGCTCTTAACTTGTTCGATCGGCGGAGAAAAGATGTAGCAGATTCGAAGATGGCTAGGCAGCAATTTCAGATGCTGAGGCTTGGACGCAATGGTTTGGACGGCGGATGGATCCTGCTTTAAAATGAATAATTGCCTTGCATAAGGATTGATTTTTTTAAAACCGAATCCATTGTGGGCAAGGATAATTTCGAGCATTTCATTCCAAGACTCCCGAGGAATGGGTACATTCGAATGCATGTTCAACTTCAGCCCCACCATTTCAGGCGGGATGATATAGAGGTAATCCATGGCGCCGTATTCCATGATCAATTGCGCCAAGGTCGTCTCTTCCTGGTCCCAAAGTGCGTATCCCTCTTCTTCTTTTTTAACCTCTGAAACGGCTGAATCGCGCCATTGGTTCTCTAAATTTACAATTTGTGTTTTGACCTTGTTGATTTCTTCTAAGAGAGAGCGATACGCATTTTCATCCGCATTTTTATGATAGAGTTGCGCAGCCTCGGCGTAACTTCGATTCAATTCATTGCGCAGAGAAACCAGGTCCTTGTTGACTTTGTGTAAAAAATCGTCGTCATCAATCATGTCATTGTCGCTTTTTACCAATGTCGAAGCTTTTTTTTCAGCAATAGTCTGAGAGAATAGACCTATCGGCAAAAAACAAAGTATTAGAATCACCGACATGCGTTTCATAAACATTTTTCTTCCATTGCTCTGCTGTCCGACAGTTGTGTAACAAGATCTAATTTACAGAGGCAGTTGCAAAACTCCGGGACCTCAGAAAATCGATGATTTTGATGCCAATTTTCAGAGCCAGCTTGCTGGCTCGATCCGCGCTTATGAAGACATACCCGATAGGGTAGGCGAGGAAGCGCGGAGAGAATTGGCGCCAAAAGGGCGATTTTATGAGGTCCCGGAGTTTTGCAACTGCCTCCATAGGCTAATTGATGCCCCCCGATTCGCCCGGGATTATTTGAAGAAGGCGGCACTCTTCTTTTATGGAAAGGACGTCTCTGAATTTTGTTGTGCCGGGAAGACTTCTTGTCAGTGATGATCGGGATAGAAATAGGCTGTATTTGAGTTCTCATTTCATCGAACAGGGTTCCTTTTAACAAAATCTGCCCTATTTCTTTTTCGATTCCATCAAAGATCAATAGTTCGCCTTTCAACTTATGCTGTAAGCAATCTTCGATCTCTTGCAGTTTTTTCAAAATACGCCAGCCCGATCCAGTCTTCAGCAACCAATCCCCCTTTCTCAATACCAACCGTCTTTTTCCAAGCATGCAGTTGATTTGGGAAGCCGTCCTCAAACGGATCGAGGTTGGAAGGTTGTCTTGGCGGCACATTAACTTAGGCACAGAAACCGTTTCCAGCTTTACATTCAAAGGATAAAATCCAGTCTCATCCCACATTTCTATTTCAATTCCCTTGCTATTGAGGTTTTTAATATATGCTGCTGGTTCATGATGCGCGATTTCATCGAGAAGACAGACTTTCCATTGATTATTTTCCCAGGTGAGGAAATCCCCTTGTGCAAGAAAACAGATATGAGCCGCGTGCTCATTTGAAAATTCAACTTTGTATTTGTGCATCAGTTCTTTGTATTCTTCTCCGCCATACTGTTGCACCAATGTATCCGTGCCCCAGCATTTTGCATTTTTAAGTATCTGGGCATAAGGCTCCTGATTTTCTTTACGGGCTTTTTCAATTTTGGATGGAGTTTGATTCAAAACCTGAAGAACGAACTGTGTCTTTTCTTCATAACAAGCATCCAATTCATTCGGATGGACTTCCTTAGCCACTTCGATAAGCACTGTATTTTTGTCCAAGGCCAACGGCCGGATCCATAGATGTGTTTTCTCATTTGAAAACTTCAAAGTATCTCCGACAGCTCCTGATTCTGCGTATTCCAAAAAAATCTGCTCGCCATGTAAAACTACTTTTTCCTGTTTACAATTTTTCAGACCCATCAATAGACAGGCTTCTTCGTTTCTGACATCCGGACGCGTATTCTTTGCTACAACAATGATTTCTCTGCTCAAATTTGGAGTAAATGGAGAAAATTGTGAAGCATTCAAAGATAAAGGTCCGCTCCCGATCGCATCGTACGGTCTGCTCTGGCTAGTTAAACATTCTACAGATTCGTTTTTTCCCAAATTTTTCAAGGGATCCTGTTGTTTCCATTTAGAGGATAAACAAACAAACAGAACAGACCCGAGAGCCATAGCAATTCCCGTACAAATTGCAATCAGCGCTATCTGAAACATTCGATCTATATTGAATCTGGAATGGATTCCGATTATCAAATTGCACCTGTCAAAAACGATACCGAACGTCATTCATTAATAAATGCATCAGTCTAGGCGATCGACTAAAAAAACTCAAAGAGATCCGTCCACGAATGCCTGAAATCAGAAGGGCATTGCTAAAAATTAATTTAATATTTACATTCAAAAAAAAGAACCTTTAATCGAGGATGTGAAAATATGGACGGTAACAAATCCAGAGAAAATAAAGTTAAAGAAGGGGTTTCTGTGAAAGAAATCGAAGGGTTCGCAAAAAAGCACAGGTTTGAAGTTTTCTTTTGTTTCAAGTTCGTTCTTGCTTGTTTCTTCAGCTTTGTCTTTTTTGGACCTGGATGGGCTGTCGTATTTGCTGTACTCGGCGGACTTATTGGCGTGATCATTCCTGGAAGGGTGGACCGTTTTGCAAAAATGATGTTTGATTTTGTGGCAAAACAAGAAAAAGTGACACAAATGGTCATAGCAGGTGTGTCTTTGGTCCTTGCTATTTTCTTGCCTTTCGTCACATTTTTTTTAATAGGCTTGCATGGCGGAACAAGCATGCAGGAACACGCTAGAAGCAGCTTTTCTTCTAAATAACTACATTAACTCGTTTTTACGATATTGAATGTAGTCTACAAGAGAAATTGATTGAGAGCGAAAATTCTGCAGAAGCTGCTGATACGCCTCGATATCATAATATCGAGAATCCGGTTCGTTTCCTGACCATCCCCCTGTTTTTTCAAGCTCTTCCCATGCTGCCAGTTCTCCCTTTGGAGATCCTGTTTCCTTTTCAAGAAAAGCGATTCGCACCAAATTATAAGCATACAGAAT
>DATIJE010000013.1:0-17314 GCA_035478995.1 Rhabdochlamydiaceae bacterium
GACAGATTGTTCTGGGATCGAAAAACTTAACCCTTTTTAATGCTAATCCTTATAACGGCGTAATCAGTGGCGTAGGTGGATCGATCACTGCAGCGAATGCGAGTGTAATGTTCGGTGGCGCAAATACATATACTGGCGGCACTAACGCTATTGGGGGTGTATTTCTTGAGCTTTTAAATGCTGCAAACAATATAGGTGCTCCTACTGGAACTTTGACTGTTGATTCAAGTTTTGTATTGTTGGATGCTGGTTTTACGCTTCCTAACCCAATAAATTTAATTACCAGTGGACAATTCATACAAAACGGTTCTACCTTCACCACGACTCTTTCGGGTATTATCTCAGGTGGAGGAACCTTAATTTTGTCAGCTGCTCCTGGACCATTTATACTCACCAATCCAAACAATAGTTATTCTGGGGGGACTAACATTGATGGTGGAGCCACTGTGATTATTTCTTCCGCTGGAAACTTAGGCAGCCCATCTGCGACAATCAGTTTTACCACTGCTCCTGGGACTCTCGAAGCTACAAATACCCTTTCTCTTAGTGCTCCTATATCATTGACCACAGATGGCACGTTTGACACGCCTTCCGGGGTGACAATGACACTTTCAGGAATCATTTCAGGTGGAGGAATGTTAACAAAGCAAGATTCTGGAACATTGGTTCTCAGCGGAGCAAATACTTATAGTGGCCAAACGAATTTCAATGGAGGCATTTTAAGCATTTCCGCCAGCAACAATTTAGGCACCTCGCCGCAGTTGAATTTCAATGCCGGTACTCTTCAAGCAACGAATACGTTTTCTCTTGCGACGCCTGTGAATTTGGCAGGAGCGGGTACGTTTGATGTGACATCCGCAAATAATTTCACACTAACTGGATCGATCACAGGAGGTGGCAGTCTTACCAAGACAGACACTGGAACATTGACTCCTACCAATGTAGGAAATACTTATTCCGGAGGGACCAATTTTAATGCAGGAACCATCAGTATTTCTAGTTCAGGCAATCTAGGTGCCGGAGGTATTTTGACTTTTAATGGAGGCATACTGCAAGCGACGAGCTCTGTGATTTTAACGCAGAATATAACTTTGAACACAACGGGCACATTTGACACAACTCCTGGCGGCACTAACTTGCTGCTATCCGGTGCCATTACCGGAGGTGGAGGGTTGGTCAAGACAGGTGCTGGAATGCTGACTCTTACTAATGGGAGCAATGCGTATTCGGGTGGAACCATCATTAATGCAGGAACTTTAGCTCTTACTGGAGCAGGGACTCTACCTCCCACTGGACCTGTGACAATCAATGGAGGCACTTTTGATATCAGTGGCATAGCCGGCACTTCGACGACTATTGGCGATTTGAGTGGAGCGGCAGGAACAAGTGTTGTTCTAGGGACCAAGACATTAATCGAAGGAACTGCGAACAGTACGACTTATGCCGGAGTAATCAGCGGAATAGGAGGCGGTTTTACAAAACAAGGAACAGGCACACTGACGTTGACCGGAACTAATACTTATACAGGGGCTACAACAGTCGCTAATGGAAAGCTTCTGGTCAATGGAGTAATACAAGGTATTACGACTGTAGATCAACCGGGCATTTTAGGCGGTATTGGAACTGTAGGTCAAGTGATCAATAACTGGCACGTCGAGCCCGGCACTTCGATCGGTACTTTGACTGTGGCAGGGAACTATGTTTCGAATTCTGGTTCTACGCTATTAATGGAAATCAATTCCGCAGGAGCAAGCGACTTGCTCAATGTGACTGGATCAGTGACGATCAATAATGGTTCCACATTGGAAGTCTCCCCAGAAAATGGAACGTATACCATGGGAACGATTTATACGATCGTCGATGGCAGTTCGGTTACGGGTACCTTTTCCAATGTCATCGTCGATCCATTCGGCCCACGCAATACGAGATTGCAAGTGATGGTGATCTACGATCCAACAGATATCCGATTGCAATTAACGGGCATAAGCATGACTTCATTTAGTGAGGTCGCTGCTGGCAGCGGTGCAACTCCAAATGAAAGGGCAGTCGCTGCAGCCATCGATGCCTTTGGCTTGCAACCGACCGGAGACCAGGGAGTCATCGTCGCGGCTTTGGATAGTTTGCTATCAAATCCTGCGGCTTTCAATGCTGCATTGAATCAATTGCAGCCATCCCCCTTTACTGCTCTGGCTTTGACCCAAGAGAGCGATGGTGTCAAAGTTCGCTCTGCTTTCACCCATCGTCTGCAAGAATTGTATACAATCACTTGTTCGGAGAAATATAGCGAATGGGAACGATACAATCTTTGGGTGGAACCATTTGGCGATTATATCCATCAACATAGTCAAGGCGGAGAACCTGGCTTTCACACTAAAGGGGGAGGCGTCGTCATTGGATCGGATTTCAGACTGGTGAACAATCTGTACTTAGGTCTGGGAGCAGGATATTCGCATAGCTCTATCGATTGGCGCATGACTCCGAAAGACGAAGGGGAAATCGATAGCTATTATGGCGGCATTTACACAACATGGAGGCCAAGAGACTATTATTTCTACATCGACGCTTCTTTTGTCGGCGCCTATAACGGATATGAAGCGACCCGCCACATCGAATTTGCGACTATCAACCGCAGAGCACGAAGTACCCATCAAGGTTATGAATTGGCCGGACAAGTTGGTGTGGGCGGTCTTTTTCAAGTGGGCCGTCTTCTCATTCAACCATTTGGAAGAGAGGAATACATTTATGTGCATGAAGGGGATTATACGGAACGTGGAGCACAGTCGATCGATTTACATGTCCATAGCAAAAATTCTGATCTTTGGCGCACTGAAGTAGGTCTGAACCTATCCGGATGTTTCAATTGGTATCCAGTTAAGCTCATTCCGACAGGATACGCGAGCTGGGTCCATGAACATAGAAACAAAGGCAAACACATCACTTCCAACTTCAGAGATCAAACCTTTAACTTCACTGTGACTGGTTTTAATCCAAGACATCGCGATCTTGTGAGCGGAGGAATAGGATTCACAACGCTCTGTGCTGATGATCATTGTGCGATTGGGTTATTGTACCATTTCGAAGTGAACGAACATTACTGGGACAATGAATTGAGCCTAAGAGTCGGCTACGGTTTTTGAAATTTGCAACTACCTCACTCGTATACGTCTTTTCTGTGATCCACAGCGATGATGGTCACTATTTTTTTCTCATCATTTTTAAATCTAGTGCTTTCCATAATTTTTCGGCAGAAACAGACGGTTTCCCTTTTGCTCTTTTTTCGGCATTTTTGGCTAATTTAGACAAGTAGACATCTTCCCGTGATGTTTCATTTTTTTTGGATATACGTGTTAAGGCCTGAATTACCTTAGGCTTAAAAGAAACGTTGATTTTACGATGTTTTGTTGACATAACATCTCCTTTTCAATAACCATGATTTGTATCACAAGTGTATCACTTTGTCATTAGTCAAAATTTATATAGTTTTTTCTTTCATGCTAATTTTGATAATAGAACTATTAATCCATTGCAGTATAAAATATTAATTTTCTTGAGATGGGGTCTTAGATGAGAGGTGTCGTTCTAGAGAGTTTTGGAGATGTGGATCATTTCAAATTGAAGGAAGTACCTTTACCCGTTCCAAAAAAAAATGAAGTGAGAATCCGAATCCAGTCCATCGGGTTCAATCCTGTCGATTACAAGATGCGCAAAGGAAAGTTTCCCATTGAAGCTCCTGTCATCTTGGGCGTAGATTGTTCAGGCATTATCGATGCTATGGGAAAGGAAGCGAAAGACTTTAAAGAAGGGGATGAGGTGATGGCCTTTGCTTTGGGCCGTCAAGCTTCGAATGGCACCTATGCACAATATATGTGTATCGATGCCTCTTTTGTAGTTAAAAAACCAAAAAATATTTCATTCGATGAAGCTGCTGCTTTTCCTACAGTCGCATTGACCGCATACCGCACCCTGATCGCCACTGGTGCAGCTCAATCTGGCAGGCCCATTTTTATTGCAGGAGGGGCTGGGGGCGTTGGCTGCATTGCAATCCAACTTGCGCAATATCTCAAAACAGGTCCGATTTTCAGCACAGCCGGAAACGAACAAAGTAAGAATATGCTCGTGAGACAATTGAAATTGAAGAAAGAGCAAATCCTAATTTATTCAGGACTGGGCCTCGAAGAGATGAAGCAAAAAATCCTGGAAATGAATCATGGAAACTATTTCCCGGCTGCCTTCGATTTCGTCGGAGGAACCATGAAGCAACTTTGTTTTGCTATTGCTGATATATTAGGCCATGTAGTCACTATTGTACGGGAAAAGGACGATTTCTCTGTGCCGATTTGGAATGGCAAGGAAAGCTGTTTTACGAAAAGTCTTTCATTGCATTTTGTAAACATTGCCGCGCAATCATTTTATGGAAAGGACCATTCTTGGCCTCTCTATCAAATGCAACTACAGGAGATGGTGCATCTTCTCGAAGGAAAACATCTTGTCCCATTCATTCATCATTTAGGCACGTTCTCTTGCGAGACCGTGCAACAAGCCCACCGGCTTCTTGAAGAAGGCCACACGCAAGGAAAACTTGTTGTTTCATTGTTAGATTAAAAGATATCCTGTTGATCCGATTATCCTTCTCATCCGTATTTTTTTACTTTTTTGGCTCTCTTTATTCCAGATTGATATATTTCAAAACTTTACAAGAATGAAAGAAAGATGATACGTTTTTTCGTCTTATATGATTTTTTAAATAACAAAGTAACACGGATTGAAAGGATAATCGGATAAATAGGATAATATGCAAAATAAAAAAGGATTGAAATATTTTGAAATGACAGGTCTTATTTTAAAATGTAGTTTCGAGATAATAAATGAATTGGGAATTGGATTTTTAGAGTCTGTTTATAAAAACGCACTTTTTATAGCACTTAAACAAGAAGGCTTTAATGTAATTCCAGAACAGCAATTCGAAGTTGTCTTTAGACAACAATTTATTGGGTATTATGTTGCTGATCTTGTAGTTGAAAATTCAGTAATTATAGAAACAAAATGCTGCAATCATTTATTGCCAGAACATCAAGCACAATTGATAAACTATTTGAGTGTCTCTAAAATTCCTGTTGGCCTATTACTAAATTTTGGAAAGAAAAAATTGGAATATAAAAGAGTATATCATGACACTTTTGAAGAAAAAAAATATGAAATAGAAAAATTTACATTTTTATTGAATAGGAATATGGATGAGTAAACACGGATAAGCATGATTTTTGGATTAAAAGGATAATGTATCCTGTCAATCCGATTATCCTTTTTATCCGTGTTATTTTGATAAATCAAGAAATGTAGAAGTTCTACCAGAGTTGGACGATCAATTCAAAAATCACGAAGGCGATCAGGATCGATAAAAAAGCTTTGCCGCCAAATAGTTGCCGATGGGTTTGCATATACCCTTTGTAGTACCGTCCAGACCAAACCATTAAAATCGGCATCAAACCGAGCAGAATCGCGACTCCATAGCCTCCCGCATACTCCAATGCAAGAATAAATATATGAGGATTGATGAGCGTGACGATCAGAGGCAATACAAAAACAAATGCGCATAATCCCAGTTTTTTAAACCCTTTCTTTTGGAATTTCAAACTATCCGCCAGGTAATCTATGTATGCGATTGAGATTCCTACGAATGATGTCGTCAGCGCAAAAAAAGCAAACGCTCTGCCTATAGAAGTCAAACCGGGATTTTGCAGATATCTTCCTAGAGGACCAACAGCATTGCCTCCTTTATGCAGAGTTTCTATCAGGCCCCCTGGACCTTCTGCAGGGACAATCCCCAAGATCACCAGCTCCCATACGATATAAATACAAAATGGGATTGCTGTGCCGAGGATGATGGCAAGTCTGACTTTTTTCACATTTCTGTTCATGTAGGTCATCAAAGTGGGGATCAAGCTCTGATACCCGAACGCTGTGAACACAACCGGCAATGCAGGCCAAGCCTTCGACCAATTGGTATGAGCGAGTAAATTAAAATCGATCCGATGGAAAGAGGAGACGATGAAAAGAATGTAAGTGAAGAGAATGCCCACCATGAGAATAAGGTTCAACCGATCGACAGAGTGTGTTCCTAAATAAACGATCGGCGCGAAGGCTGCAACGTAAATAAGCAAACCTGCCCAATCAGGGATATTTCCTCCGCTGAGTTGCTTAAGGACGCTCGCTCCTCCTGCTTCATGAGCGACCATCAAACTTGTAAAGAGAAAGATGTACAGGACCCAGCACACCATTTTCCCTGACCGGCCCAAAAGATGGGATGCCATCGTTCCAAGATTTGCATCTTTCGGCAGCCAAATGGCAGCTTCGAGGACCAAAAGCCCTGTGCACAGCATGAAGATCCAACAGAGCCCATAAATCACTAAGGAAGGAAAAAAACCTCCCTCCGCAGTAGCAAGTGGAAGGGCCAGCATGCCTACGCCGATACTTGTTCCTGAAACAAGCAATGTCCCACCGAACACATGGCCGAAAGTGCGAATGATCTGCATATTCTTTCCTTGGTTTCAAAGAATCTTTTATTTAGATCCGGGATATAAAATCAAGGATTAAGACACACTCTAATCAACATGGGCAAGTTTTAAGCCTATGATCCCGATGATGATCAAAAAAATGGAGATCAGCCGCACGATATGGTAAGAATCTCCAAAAAACACAATGCCGCAAATGACCGTTCCCGCAGCCCCTATTCCGGCCCATACTGCATAAGCAGTCCCGATAGGAATGGTCTTCATTGCTTGTGAGACGCAAAAGAAACTCAATACGATGAAAATGACAGTGATCACGCTTGGAAGGACGCGAGTAAACCCTTGGCTGTACTTCAAAGCGATAGTAAAGCAGATCTCAAAGAAACCAGCTAAAAGAAGAAAAACCCAAGCGATAGACATGAAAAAGCCTGCATCTTATTTAGATACAGCCTTTTCTATACCCTTTTTATTTTTTGAGCAAGTGCGCATCTAAGAACAATTCAGAACGATGAGGTGCTTTTTTCATCGCAGAAGCATAGACATATCGCATTTGTTCGATCGGAGGAAGTTCGCCTGCTTTAAAAGTTTCGGTCCAACTGGATTTCAGTCCATGGTTAATCAACTTGCTTAGACGTGCTCGATAGGCATCAGGATTCTGCTGCAGATTGTCGACAAATTTCATTGCGCCTTGCAGTTTTTGTTTGAATTCGACGATTTGCTCGTTGGAACAAGGGTCTAATTTTGCTTCATACAGAAACCCATCCATTTCTTCTCCTTCTGTGATGACGGTTTCAGCCAGGCCTCCAGTTGCGCGACACAATGGAAAAGATCCTTTGGTTTTCGCTTCCATTTGGACGAGTCCGCAAGGTTCATATATGGAAGGAACGATCGTGATCGCGGCCGTTCGCAGCAGAGATCCGATACCCGGAGGAGAAAATCTATCCTCGTGCGAGATCGGCTTGGTAGGATCAGGACCCTCTTGCCATTCAAGACGGTTGTCTGAACGACGCCGTCTATCGCGTATGATCAATGCGCCAGCTCTGATTTCTCTAGCTCTTTTTTCAAGACGGTCTAAAATGGGCTTGGCGGGATCCTGTGGGTCATCCGATTCCGGGACCATTGTAATGAACAGCCATCCATTTTCTATCGCTGTATTCAGGGCGTGCTCTAACATTTCAAGTCCTTTTTGCTTTTTATCAGGTCGGCCGACAAACAGGATGAAATTTTTTCTAAAGTCCAAAGCAATCGAAGGATGATAAATTGCGAAATAAAGTTGCAGCTGTTCTGCGATCCTTGCTTTTTTTTCAAGAATATCGGGGTCATCAGGGCTGAATCTCAGATCGATGATCGTCTGCAGAGTAGGATCTCTGAGATCTCTCCAAAACTGTAGAGCGACATCTTTTCTGGGGTCGTGAATGGATGGATTGCTGCCATTTGTGATCCCTGTCAATTTTTGACCGAGATGTGCAGCTTTTCTCATTTCGTAGTCCAATCCTTTACCACCAATTGCGCCTTGAAGTTCAAGCGCGAAATTTTTGGATACTGTTGTAATTTCATTGGCGGCATAAAGAGATTCTACGACCATATTCGTCGTCCTTCTTTCAAGCCTCATTTTTTCCAATATCCCATACGTATTTTCACTATAGATTCCTTGTCCTTCGTTATTATGCAATGTGAAGACTGTAGGAATGGATTTACCCTTTTTATTGATCAGCATAGGGACTGCTGCCGTATGCCAGTCATGGGCATGGATGACATGCGTATTCAGTTTTGATGCCAATTCAGCAGCCGCGCATGAAAAATAAGCAAAACGTTCTTTCGCATCGAAATCTTTGGAAGGATAGATGCTTCCCTTAAAGTGATCGAAATCACCGGGATTTCTTTGCGTATCTTCGATGAAATAAAAAGTGATGTTTTCACTTTTTCCATCAAAACCTTTAAAAATTTGTTTAAATTCCTCGTTGTTCTTTATTTTCAACTTGAAAACACGGTCGATTTTCCCTTGGCCGAAACAATCATTTAATTCAAGAGGGCGAACGACGCCATTTTCTTTATAATATTTTTTTTCGACAAGACGGGCCTTTACCGCTTCCGGCAACCGTTCATATTTGGGAAGGATGAGCTTCACTTTCTGATCTGTTTTTGTAAGAGCTTCCGCCATTCCATATACGGCTGCAGCAAGCCCGCCGATTTTTGCGAGATATTCACATTCCGCACTCACGATAGTCACTTTCGTCTTATCAGGAATTTCTGATGGTTGAATGGAATTGTTAAGGCGCTCGATGCTAATGTGATTGCAAGGATGATAAGGAACAGCAAAATCTGCTTGGGTAATTTTTTTGGCTTCTGATAGTTGGTAGTGGCTTTTTTTCTTTAAAGCGGACTGCAGTTCATCAATTGGGGGAGACCCTCTAGCATCTTTTATAAACAGGACACCGGGATCATTGAGGATGACACGATAGCCATAATCAGGTTCGGCGAAGAGATCGGAGCCGGCTCTCTTCCAGATGATAAAGCTTAACTTATCTTGAAGGTTTTTATCTAAATTTTTGAACATTTGCTGTTTCTGGACAAGGTCGATTTGTCGGTTGACCGCATACGAAAATGCCCCGAGTTGCAACAAGGTTCTTTCAGCTAAAGCTTTGCATGCGAAGTGCTCGCTTAATTGTTCGATGATGTTTCGGGAATCGGCCGAATGTTTGATCCGAAGAAGAATCCGAACATCGTTTTCGATTAATTTTTTTCCAAAGTTATATTCGTTAGGACAAAAGCTTGCCGTCCAAACATAATAGCAAAGAGTATCTTGTAATTTGGAATCCAAGGAGAAAAAAATGTGTTTCAATTGCTCATTGCCGATATTGTTATCTTCCAGGCTACGCAAAAAACGTTGCAATTCGAAATGCCTTTCGAAATTTCTAACTACTTGAATGGTGTCTAGCTGAAGAGGTAGCG
Organism: Rhabdochlamydiaceae bacterium; assembly: GCA_035478995.1. Taxonomy (GTDB): domain Bacteria; phylum Chlamydiota; class Chlamydiia; order Chlamydiales; family Rhabdochlamydiaceae; genus DATIJE01. The sequence goes on from DATIJE010000013.1 coordinate 9,462, forward strand.
ATGGGGGAAGGCAATCACAAGATATCGGAGAGTGTGCCTGTTGTTGAAGGGCTTTTTTTTGATCTTCGATGAGATCTTGGCCCTTATAGTTCAATAAGAGCCAGGGATTGGCGATTATTTTTTTATATCCGTAATCAGGAATTCCGAAATGGGGATCGTTGTGCACATTGTCCAATTCCCAAATTCTTCGACACATAGGATTCAATAGAAAGGTTGCGTCGAGCCTACCCAATTCTTTTTTCACATTATTTTGAGATTTGGGATCTTGGAGCGTATTTTTAAACGAATTCAATTCGTTGATCTTTCTTTGGACAATAACTTTATTTTGATATTGATTAATGAGTTGTTGAATTAAATTGATATTATCACGGTTCTTGATCTGAAGTAAGATTAATGGATTTTTCTTAATTAGGTTTTCTCCAAACTGATCACCTGTTTGCAATGTGTGTTTGAAGGCTTCATAGACATACAGACTGAGCGAAGTATAAACTTCTATGTCGCTGTGCCCGAGTTTCGTGAATGCTACCTCGCAATCAGGAAGTGTTTTTTTGGGATCTTTTAAGCATTTTAACAGCGATTCCAGCCTTTCTATATGCCGGTTGGAATCCACAATTGCGGAATGTTCTACATCTTTAGATTGCAACGGGATGTCTAAAGGAGGGATCGCGGATTTGGAAAGAATTGCTGCAGCGACGCAAGCAGGTTTGATTTCTGTGTTTTTTGTGGATGCGGTTTGTGAGCGGATCCAGGCATTCAATCCAAGATCTCTAGTTGGATCGAACGGATTTGATTCCTTTTGTTTAAAAAAACTTTGAAAACTTGTTGGATTGGACATAATATTGTCTTTTTTTATTAATTAATGTGATTTTATCATAAATGATGCTTATAAATTCAACATTTAATCTATTTTAGATATGTTTTTATAAAAATTGCTAAGTATTTTAGAGATTTATACCTGATATTGTCAACTTGAATTTTAACAAAACCAGAACCTAAAAATACTTTGATAGCTTTTTAAAAAGGTGAGTTAATTTAAGATTCTAATCCATTCGGACCAAAGCTGATTGTAATTGTCCGAATTCGATCTGCAATATTGATAAAACTGTTTCAGGAATACGATCCGTTCCTTTTTTAAAGCATAGTTCCATAAGTCTTCGGACGGCTCATCTAGAAAGCATACCCCTCCGAGATCGAACTGTCTTTTAAATATCTCTTCCAATGACAATTCTTTAGCATTTCGCATCATATCGTACATGGACATAAAGGTCGAAGTCCTGCCTTCTCCGGCACTGCAATGAAAATGCAGCCACGTGAAGGGAGGCAAAGTTGTAATGAATTGTATAAAACGATCGATTGCCGCATCGTCAGGCCGCGTGTGATCTGCGACAGTGATACGAAAATATCCAACATTGAAAACATGGTTGCATAATTCCTGTTCAGACATCACAGATTTTACAATTGTTGGAATTCCATCTTGGATCGTATGGTCTTCCTTAGGCCTTCTTTTATAAATCATGACTTCATGTTGTTGCGAGAGATGGTTCAAAAGCTGCAATTCCTCTTGCTCGATCTGCTCGATGGTTTTGTCTTTATTGATCCAATTTTTAGGACAAAACCAGCTCACAGCCATATGATTTAAAAAACCATGCGATTCTTGCCTCAGATCGATCACAATCAGGTGGGGACGTTTGATTTTTTTTAGGAGTTCGCCTAGTTCATTTTTTGAAAATTGGGCGCTTCCGGAAGCATGGAGGGATTCCAGACTTTTTGATGAATAGCCTTCTTGTAAAAAAGAAGCACTCGTCGATCGGAACTTTCTCGGCAAGACCCCTTTATTGTTTTGGGTATTCAAAATCAGGACTGGGAATTGACCAGCCTTCACATCCATTGTGAAAAGTGTAAGTCCCAAACAAAGCGCAACTACAATCTTTTCTACCATAATATGCATCGAGTTAAGATTAAAATTTTTTACCACAGAGACAAGAAACCACAGAGAGAAATTTTTCTTTAAGATTTTCTCTCTGTGGTTTCTTGTCTCTGTGGTAAAATCTTCAATTACTTATTAACTCAGATGAGAAATATCATTCCATAAGAAGATGGCGGGGCATTGTCTTTCATGTCCCAAAATGGAAATAGAAGCGGGAAAAAGAAGAAGATGTTTTCCAAATGAAGGCAGGCTTTGTATCCATCGAGAGGTCAGGACCCGCAAGAAATGGCCAGACGAAAAGAGGGCGATATCGCCGGGTATCCCACTAAGCTTTTTTAAAACTTTGTCCGCTCGATTTCTTATTTCTTCCAAAGATTCTCCTCCTGGAGCTCCTTTTGTGAAAATGGTCCAATCGGGATCCTTTCGATGGATCTCATCGCTGGTCAGACCTTCAAACTGCCCATAGTTCCATTCTACGAGGTCCGGATCTACTTCGGCATCTAATGGAAGGTTAACAATACTGCAGGTTTCTGCGGCACGTTTTAGAGGACTTGTAAACACTTTTTGGAAGTCGTGATGTTTAAGCCGAGCGCTCAAAAGACGGGCCTGATCCCGTCCTTTTTCAGTCAAAGGAATGTCTGTCAAGCTAGTGTGGCGGCCTTTTACAGTCCATTCCGTTTCACCGTGGCGGACAAGATAGATTTTTTGGTGATAATTCATTTGCCAAGTCTCAATTGCTCGTAATATACCGAACGTGATTCAAAAATCAATTTTTAAATTACGTTCGGTATAAAGCCATCTTGCCAAATTGTCGAGATATTGAGCAAAGGTTGTGTCTTGGTCTGCTTCAGGACCGACCGTTTCGATGACAAAGTTTGGAGGAAGTTCTGTTCTGCACACTGCATCTTGGTATCCGATATAAGGCTGATTGCAGATCATTAAGCAGGTACCTGGTTTTGGATGGCCTTTTAACCATTCGACAATAGTTTCTTTTCTCCCCGGTCGGCGCATTTTTCCATTTTCCAATTGGATCGCTGGTGCATCGACGATTTCTAAAGGAATGTGTCTTATTTCTTCAGGAAGATCAGATGTTTCGAAAAGAAAACGTATCATGTCGGTTTCATATTCGATCCCATCTGGAAATGTCTCAATTCTTGGGTCGAGACGCCGTTTGCCGGTCAGGACCACGAGATGTTTGAAACGCAATCCCTGATTCCATTCTTCGACCAAAAATTCAAGCCTTGCCTGAACTCGGCGAGCAGTCGCTCCTTGCAAGCAGACATAATCATAAAATTTCTTTTTCGGGCGAATTGAATCGATACAGCCGATTGCTTTTAAATAGGCGAGTGTCTTCGATTCGTCTTTAACAAAGACTGGATCGAATTCCCATCGTTCTTTACCTGATTGGAGCCACTGCTTTTGGGTAGCCTTTATGATGCTGTCCAAGGAACCGTCATTTTCAACATCCAGGGACTTAAGCATTTCTTTTAAAAGAGCTATGGGCTGGCCGGCATCATCTAAAAGTTGCCAGCTTCTGGTTTCATCGGAACATACATAGAATCCAATAACGAGAAAGAGTGTTAGTAAAAAAGATTTTAATTTCATAATGAGAAAATGTGAGCTTGTTCAATCCAACGTTGGAGATTATAAAGAAAGATGGAAAAAAGGGTATCTTTATCCACTTGCGGGCCTACCGTTTCTATAAGCAATGCTTTAGGAGAGAGTCCCCTAAGACATGCATCATGATAACCTATGAATGGCTGACTGGATATCGCAAGATAGGCGCCTGGTCCAGGTTTTAGTTTGATCCATTCCCGAATTGTATCGGACGTATTGGGCCGCAAAACAAGACCATTCTCTTGGCGTAGCATCGGAACGTCGACGACTATCTGTTCCCATTCATTTTCCAGATGAGAATTTTTTAAGAGAAAAAGGATCATTTCTTTTTCAGTGGAAAGATTGTCCGTTACGATTTCTGTTTTGTAGTCAAGAGACCGGGCGCCTGTTAAAATAATGAGCTTTTTAAATCGCACACCCCGCTTCCATTCTCTCTGTAAAAAATCCATTCGGCTGAGCATACGGGAATAGTGGCCGCCAAGCAGGATTGCAGCATCATAGTGTAGCTTTTGTGGGTGGCATGAATCAATGCATCCAAGTTGTTTAAGCAAGGGATAGGCTTGCTGTTTCTTATCAGGGTATAATTCTGCAAATTCCCATCGCTCTTTTCCCGGCTGGAGCCATTGGGACCGGCACGCTTCCAAGATGGATGCAATCATTCCATCGTGAGGAATATCCAATAGTTCGAGCAATTGTAAAAGGGGAATGGTAGGTCGTCCTGAACCATCTATGATCAAACGAGATTTATTTAATGACATAACCTTTCGCTAAACGGAGATATGCAGTGATCTGTTTTTTTTGCCATTTTATATCTCGGCCAAGTTCTTTTGCCATCATTTTGGCAACTTCAGGAGCGATTTCCATGCTAGCTCTTGCATCGAGGAGAAGAGCTCTGGTGCGTCTTGCAAGAATGTCTTCAACTGTTCTTGCCATTTCGAGTTTAACTCCTTGCAACACATCCTCTTTTGAATAGGGGAGGCGGGGATGCAAAAGTTGGCCTGATTGTGTCTGTTTTATATCGCTATCTAGTTCATGAAGCCGTAGTTTTTTTGTCACGCAGGGTCTATCTGGTAAATCTGCAACAAGAATTGCCTTATCGATCGCATCTTCACCCATTTTTCGATAGATCGTCCATTTGCCTCCGGTGACTGTGATCAAACCTGATTTTGAGATCAAAATCGTATGATCTCGCGACAATGCAGCAGTATTTTTTTTATGTTTGTTTTTGATCAATGGTCTAAGACCGGCAAAGACACTTAAGATATCTTCTTTTTTTGGATCTTTGACAAGATATTGCGCAACGCATCTTAAAAGAAAATGGATTTCTTTGTTTGAAGGGCGTGGTTCGAGCGTCGTTTTTTTCACGTGAGTGTCCGTAGTCCCTACGAGTATCCTGTCATGCCATGGGACGATAAAAATCACTCGTTTGTCTTCAGTATGAGGGACCAAAATGGCATTTTGGCTAGGCTGAAAAGATTTATCTAAGACAATGTGGATCCCTCGGCTCGCGCTGATCATATTTCTCTCTCTCTCGTCGTCCATTTTGCGGATAGCATCGGAAAATACTCCAGCGGCATTGATGATCGCTTTTCCATAGAGCTTATATGGTTTTCCTGTCTCCTCATCTATTGCTTTTACGCCCGTGCAGATTCCCTTTTTTTTTATCAGATGGGTCACTTTCATGTAATTGATGACAATTGCTCCACGATCGACAGCAGTTTGAGCAAGTGCAATGGCAAGACGTGAATCGTCGAATTGCCCATCGTAATAAATGATCCCTCCACGCAGTCCTTTCGGTTCCAATGCAGGGATCTTTTTTAAAGTTTGTCTACGCGAAAGGCGTTTAGAAGGTTTAATGCCGAGCTTGCCGGCAAGCATGTCATAAATTTTCAGGCCGGCACCATAAAAAGGGCCTTCCCACCAATGATAAATAGGAACTAGAAAAGGGATGTGGTGGATCAAATGAGGGGCATTCTTCGATAAAATGCCTCTTTCTCGTAGAGCTTCTGTCACAAGGGCAATATTGCCTTGTTGCAGATAGCGTAGGCCGCCGTGGATCAATTTTGTGCTGCGGCTGGATGTTCCTTTCGCAAAATCTCCTTGCTCCAGCAATAATGTTCGAAAGCCCCTGGATGCGGAATCGACAGCCGCACCGAGTCCGGTGGCTCCGCCGCCAATAATGATCACATCCCAATCTTTTGGGAAATGATCGATCTTGGCGATCATGTCGTCTCGGTTCATCCTTCCCATACTTGTGCGCATTCGACCGCTTTATCCCATTTTGTTCTAAGAGAGAGGGATTGGTCCGTGTTCATCAAAGGATCGAATTGGCGTTCCATTTTCCAGTGGTCTGAAGTTTCTTCTTTTGCTTTCCAAAAACCCACAGCAAGCCCAGCTAAATAGGCGCCTCCGAGCGCGGTCGATTCGGTGGATTTTGGACGGACTACAGGTACGCCGAGCAGATTGGCCTGGAACTGCATCAATAAATTATTGACGACTACGCCGCCGTCGACTCGCAATTCCTTGATTTGTATTTGCGAATCATTTTCCATCGCCTTCAATACATCTGTCACTTGATAAGCGATCCCGTCCAAAGCTGCTCTTGCAATATGCGCTGCTGTGGTTCCTCGGGTAATCCCTAAAATAGTGCCTCGCGCATACGGGTCCCAATAAGGCGCGCCGAGTCCGGTAAAAGCCGGAACGAAATAGACGCCATTGCTGTCATTCACGCTTGCGGCAAGCTTTTCTATCTCATCCAACGTGTCGATCATTTTCAAGCTGTCTTTCAGCCATTGGACAACAGCGCCTCCGATGAAAATGCTTCCTTCCAAGGCATATTCCATTTTAGAGCCAATTTTATAAGCTACTGTCGTGATTAAATTGTTTTTCGAAAATACAGGTTTGTTCCCCGTGTTCATCAGCATGAAACATCCAGTACCATAGGTCGTTTTGGCCATCCCAGGTTTTGTGCAGGCCTGTCCCAAAAGGGCAGCTTGTTGGTCGCCAGCAATTCCACTTATCGGGATAGGGGATGAGAAAATCGGGATGCTGGTTTCACCATAGACCTCGCTAGAGCTGCGCACTTCAGGAAGGAGTTGGCGCGGAATCTTGAAGATCTCTAAAAGCTCGTCGTCCCAATTCCCTGTATGGATATTGAACATCAACGTTCTTGAGGCATTGCTCGGATCGGTGATGTGTTTTGCTCCAGATGTCAAATTCCAGATCAACCAAGAATCCACGGTTCCAAAAGCCAGTTCTCCTCGTTTGGCCCTTTCTACAGCTCCTGGAATATGGTCGAGGATCCAACGCAGCTTCGTAGCGGAAAAATAGGGATCTACAATCAGTCCCGTCTTTTTCTTGAAGAGGGGTTCCAGACCTCCATTTTTCAGTTTTTGGCAATATTCGCTCGTGCGTCGGTCTTGCCATACGATCGCGTTGTAAATAGGCTTGCCATTTTTCCTGTCCCAGACAATGGTGGTTTCTCTTTGATTCGTAATCCCGATGGCGGCGATATCTTGAGTTTTGATTTTCTTTGTGGTTAAAACTTCCTCGATGCTTGCGAGCTGCGAAGACCAAATTTCTTTAGGGTCGTGTTCTACCCAGCCAGGACTTGGAAAAATTTGACGAACGTTTTTTTGGCCGAGATTCTTAATCGCACCATTCTGATCGACAAGAATGGCCCTGGAATGACTCGTTCCCTGGTCTAAGGTGAGAATATATTTCATTTGCTTACTAAAAATTTTCTATACTCAAATGATTCGTGCCCTTGCCCGTATGCGTGCCCGTGCCCGATCTTGATAAACAAAGGAAATTTGCTGTAAATTTCAGATTTGATTATGTCAATCATAAGCATATAGTATAAAACTCTAGTACCTTGTTAAAGAAGAGAGTCGGGCACGCACCCGGGCACGGGCACGGACACGATTTTCTTATTCAAAATGACTGTAACCAACTAATGGATCTTATTCGAGTTGATGTCAATGATTTTATCACCCGGGTAATACAGTGAACATCAAAGTCATTCATGAACCAGGCGCTCCAGTGCGCGAATACACTCCTGAAGAATTTAAACATTCCATGGGAATGGAATACTTGCCCCATTTGGAATTTAAAAACGATCGAGTTTTGAAAAAGGCACAGAGGCTTGTAAAACGCGCTAACGAAATGGAGGAGATCGAAACACGTCAAAAATGGCTTGGAGCATTTTATGCTCAAGAAATTCAGAGGGGATCCATTCCAGATCTGACCATTGCATGGATCAATTTCGATATTGGATATGGGGTGATTGCCAATTGCGATCTACCAAAAC
>DATIJE010000014.1:0-2550 GCA_035478995.1 Rhabdochlamydiaceae bacterium
ACTCCGGGAGTACCAACAGCACCGCCTGCTGCTCCCGCAACACCTCCGCCTCCACCTTGAGGACCTGCCGTTCCTCCTACTCCTGCTGTAGTTCCCGCAGTTCCACCAGGATCACCGCCTCCGCCTCCGCCGCCTGGTCTGAAGGCAGATCTGGCTCCAGCCCCGCCATTAAGCCCTCCTCCTCCCGATCCTCCTGAGCCACCTGCGTTAAGATTTCCACCACTACCTCCGTGAGCTGTGTTAGAATTCAATACCACATTTTGAATGGTCACGCCTGTTGCGGTTTGATCGACGTAGATGCCTCCTCCTGCTCCAACTCCGCCTCCGCCTCCTCCTCCATTAGCACAATCGCCTCCTGCGCCGCCCTTTGCAAGCGCATTAGTGATATTGATATTGCTGATGCTGACTGTTGGCCCTGCGACAATATAAAAACCTTCGAACGCTCCAGCTCCGGAAATTGCGACAGCAGGAGATCCATTGGTCTGAATGTTCCCTGCGATCGTGACAGGCAGCCTAACGATTGGTAATTGGCTGGTAAGGGTAATCGCCGTAGCAGTCGAAGAGGGAAAAACTGTGGGATCAAAATTGATGGTGTCGCCGGATCCATATTGATTTAAGCAGAATCGCAGGGTACCGGAATTTCCTACGCCAGTATTTGTATCTGCGGTACTATTTACAGTAAAAATTGCAGCAGAAGCAGAATCCAAAGAGAGATAGACAAGAGAGCAGCACATGGTGAAAGAGGATAATTTTTTTATCGCTGCAGAAAATTTCATAAATTTTTACCTTTTTTTCTGTTGTTATCCTTGGATAATTTTAGAATCATTTTTTTTTCGGGTGATATATTTTTCGATGGGATTATAGATCAGACGCACTCCTCTTTGACCCGTGATAAAGTGATAGAACCATTCGATCATGACGGTGATCCTGTTTCTGAAGCCGATGAGATAGACGATGTGGATGAAGCACCACATCAACCATGCAATAAGACCTGTCAATGTCAATTTTCTTACCATCGCGACAGCTTTGAACTTCCCGATCGTCGCCATGCTTCCTTTGTCAAAATATTGAAATGGCTTTCTTTTTTCTTTTGGAATTCTTTTATTGATGAGGCGAGCGACGTATTTGCTCTCTTGGATTGCTGTTGGAGCGATTCCTGGCAGAGGCTTGCCATCTTTACCGATCGCACAAGCCGCATCGCCAATGACAAAGATTTCAGGATTTCCAGGAGCCGACAGATCGGGCTCGACTTGCACTCGTCCTTGTCTGTCTAGGGGAACGCCAAGCGTTTTTAAAAGAGGCGCAGCCTGGTTCCCGGCAGCCCAAATCACATTTTTTGATTCGATGAATTTTCCATCGACCTGAACGCCATCTTCTGTGATGTTGGTCACTTTTGTCCCAGTTAAAACATGCACGCCTAACTGTTCCAGGTCGCTTTTTGCTTTTAAAGAGAGCTTTTGAGGATAAACCGGCAAAATATAGGGAGTGGCCTCGATCAGAAAGATCTGGGATTTTTCAGGTTTGATCTTTCTGAAGTTTTTAAACATGGTCTTATACGCGATTTCGGCGATGGCGCCCGCCATTTCCACACCAGTTGGGCCTCCGCCGATAATCACAAAATTCAAATACTTCTCGGTTTCCTTGGGATCGTCGAGCCTCTCTGCTTTCTCAAACGATACTAGAATTTCTTCTCGGATCTTAAGAGCATCGCTGACTGTTTTTAACCCTGGCGCGAACGGCTCCCATTTATCATTTCCAAAATAAGAATGCCTCGCCCCGACAGCAAGAACTAAATAATCGTATCCGTAACGATCTCCGTTGCCCATTACGATTTGTTTGTTCTTTTTGTCAATTTCTACTACTTCTCCCATAAATACGGTAGTGTTGTCGTATTTGCGAAAAATTTCTCGAATAGGAATGCCGATATCTCCAGGTGAAAGGGCGGCGGTGGCAACTTGATAGAGCAGGGGTTGAAACAGATGATGGTTCGTCTTGTCGATGAGCAGCACTTCGAGGTCGGAAGATTTTAAAGCTTTTGCAACATTCAGCCCTCCAAATCCTCCTCCAATAACAACGACTTTAGTTTGTGCCATGACGATCTCTGTATTAAATTCCTTTATTCTTTATATAGCATCGAATAATTTACTAAACAAGGTTTCGAATTTTTTGCGCAGTTTTTAAAACATGTTCTTCAGATCGAAAGCCTTTTCTCTTTTAAAAAACGGAATGAATTTTTAAAATCAAATTTTATCTTGTATAAGCTTTTAAATGAATTCTCATGTCATCCGTTATTTTAGGAAATATTCAGAAGAGGATATTCCACTGCATCTTTTCCATGATGTGATCCCACTTCATGAGACAGCAGATGTCGACTGGACCCAGCTTTCCAAAATGACCCCACATCTACCTAAAGGATGGATTGAGCTTTCGAGGTTAAAAACTGAGGACCGTATTGAATTCACACGGGAGTTTTGGCTGAAGACAATTCCTTACGAGGCCAAGGCCTATGAATTTTTTCAGAAATTTTTTTCCAGACTGGACGATGTGGGA
>DATIJE010000015.1:0-3656 GCA_035478995.1 Rhabdochlamydiaceae bacterium
CACTGTCTCCAAAAGGTGTCAATGTGCCTCTTGCAGCTCGAGACCGTGAAAAACACAAATGGATGTTCAGCATGACCAAGAGGCAATTGGCAAAAATGGCTCAATTGGACAACATCACCAACATCGATCTTTATTTGGATAAGAGTTCTAATAAAACATACGCTATCAAAGTGATCAATGAAGATGAGTCGCAAAGCATCGATTTTCTGTCCTTGCAAGAAAAACTCGGTACTAAAAATTTGGTTAGCAGCGACTTTACTGTAAGTTTAAGAGGCGATACAGTTATTTTTGAAGGATTTGGCGCAGGCCCTGGGGTCGGTCTATGCCTCTATAGCGCTGAGATCATGGCAAAACACGGAATGCATGTCCCTCAGATCCTAGCGTCATTTTTTCCCAACACACAACTTGAGAATATGCGCACTCCATTAAAAGATGTCGAAAATAACAGATGACGGCCACGCCCCTGGAATTGCTGGCGTAGTTTATGCCGAAAATCTTCTCAAGGAAGCATGCGTGCAGCGCATGCTTCCCTCGGTTTCTTATCGCGGCAACGATCCTCCAAAGATTTGGCGCAAAGGCAATGTTGAGCTTGGTGTGCGAGGATCTGGTACACAATACGATCCCCAATCCCCTTACATCATCTTATTTGACGGTGTACTGCATAATTTCGATGAGCTGCGAAAGCTCTTGGAAAAAGAAGGATGGGACCGGAACATCAATTCGGTCGAAGATCTCATTGCAGCCTGTTTCCAATTATGGGAAGAACGATTCGCACCACTTCTCAATGGCAGGTTCTCCATCGCCATCTTTGATCAAGCAAAGCAAGAAATGGTGTTGATCAGGGATCGGATAGGCGAAAAACCATTGTATTGGTCTTTCCAAAACGATCATTTTCTTTTCGCTTCTGAAATTAAAGCGCTTCTTCGTTCAGATCTTGTCCCTCAAATACCCGATCTTGAAGCGCTGTCTTATTACTTGTCGTTTGGCTTTATTCCTCAGGAAAAAAGCCCCATCAAAAAAGTCTACAAGCTGCAGCCGGGCCATTATCTGCGCTTCACAAAGGAGAAAAATCTCCAGATACGTCCTTATTGGTCCTATAGCATGCATTTAAAGACCAAACAAAAACATGCGCATCCTCAACAGCTGACAGAACTGATCCGAGACTCCATCTGTTTACGGGTTTCAAAGGGGATGCATTGCGGCTACATATTGCAAGAATCAAACGAAGAACATTCTCTTCTTCCCTACCTTCCCTCAGATCCATTTCAGACTCCTCTCGATGTACTCATCCCTTCATCCATCACTCCTTCTGTTCTGCCATCGAATGTGCCTTTAAAAAATACGCAGGTTCCCATTCATGCTGAAACAATCATTGAAGATTTGACAGAACTGATTTGGCATCTGGACGAGCCTCTCTCCGATATCGGGGCATCCGAATATTGGCAATTGTGCAAGGCTGCAAAAAATCAGGGAGCGGACACGATTCTTTCGACAGCGGGTTCGATCCGTTGGCTTCAAAAGCATATCTATGAACCGAGTCTCCCATGGACACATGACTTCGACATCATGATCAACTGGCTCGAGCGAAACACGGTGATCCCTTTATTATCAAAAATCAATTTTAAAAGAACCTGTGCCTTCCTCCGTTCTGTAAACACCCACCCTTGGCACAAAGCCTTTCTATCGCAGTACGCATTGTTCCCCAAAAAACGATTTTCAAGATCCCCATCAAAATTATGCACAGACTGGAATCCCGAACTGTTTTTGCATCGTTTTCCTGCTTTGGAGGAATTAGGCCCCAGTTTGAGTTCCCTGCTCTACCTGAACCTAAAAACAGAACTTCCCAGCCGTTGTCTTCTTCAGGAAGAGCGTGTGACAGCAGCCCATGGCCTTACGATTGAAGCGCCATTTCTTGATTTCAGAATTGTCGAATATTTTGCCTCCATTCCCGACCGATCAAAAAATCTTCAGTACTTAAGTTTAAATCATATCTTTCTTCGATCATCAAAAAAAAATAAACCTGGTTCCATTCAAACAGACTCCTGGAAATCAAGCCCCAAAATCGCGCACTTATTTTCAAAGCTTTCAAAAGGAGTTCTGGTAGAAGCTGGATTGATCTCTCCTGAATGGCTTTCGTCTCAAATTAAAAAAATATCTAAAAGCACTCAGGTTTTTGAAGAACTGTGGAGTGTCTTGATGTTGGAAACCTGGTTTCTTCTTTATATCGAGAGATCCATACATGCATCGCCTTCACAGCCAAAAATTTATGATCTGTTGCGATAAAACAAGATAATTGTTAGACTTTTGCTGACCGGGGACCTTGTGGAATGGAGCAGTCCGAACCAGGTCAGGACTGGAAAGTAGCAGCCTTAAGGATGCCGCTTTATGCCATGAGACCATCTCCGGTCAATTTTTTTCTTAGCAAGTATAATCCCCAAAACTCCCAGTTTGATCACAAAGAATGGCACTGAATACAATTGATGAAGAAGTGTCATGATTGTTCTTATCGGCCGCCGATTTTCCATCTCATTGTTCACTCTCAATAATAGGACCTTCTCGCAACCGAAACTTCTTAGATGCGCAAGATAAGGATTGCGAGGCTTTTCAGTAATCACTTTGATCAGTTTGGCAGATGTAGGATGAACGCCTATGAGATAGACAATGTCATTCCGATGGCAGTATACTTTCCCTTCGATCGGTATCTTTCCGCTATTTTTTGAATTAAATTTTCCCGGAAATAAGCCGGGTGGAACGTAGTTATTAACCTCAACCTTTTCGGGATGATCGATCGCAGTATGATAAGCTAAAGCTCCGCCTAAACTCTGACCATAGATTTGGATCTTCCGGTCTTCTGAGCCAATCCATTTTGCAATTTTATCTTTCCCAAAATAATAAATCAGTCCTCCAAGAGAACATCCGGGTGTAAAATCTGTAAGCTCTGCAAGATGCCAAGCTTTGGCTCCGGGCAGCGGCGTTCCTCTGAACAACAATATGGAAGGATTACACATCTCGGTTTTGGGCTTCAGACCGATGGCGATCATCGGCTCTCCCAACCAATGGGGAGTCAGCTCCATCAATTCCACTTCATAGTCCACTAATCTCCATTCACCATCTTGTTTTTGAGGTACGGAGAGAAGATCGCCTGCTACAGGTTCAGTGAACGCATAAAAAGATAAGAGATTTCCGAGCAGCATTTCTACGATCACATCTTCGTGCTTAGAACCATTTTTAATTTGCTTATGTAATAGAACAAATACCTTTTGAAATTCTTCTCTAAGCTCACTTAGAAGCATACGGTCTTGTTTTAGAAATAATTTTCTAAAATTTTCCCAAGTGATCTGACTCCTATCAAGTGCAATATCGTAAAGCAAATATTTTACTATGTTTGAAGAGTCTTCTCCGTCGACCATCTCAGGGTCTGAATAGAAATCGAGCCCTTCAGCCTCCACTCCGATGATGATCTCATCTAATTCTTTGAACAACTTTCTCAATGTCGCTATTTTTAATAGAGATTTGTCCTCTTCAAACTTGATGCCCACATTAAAAAAAGCCTGGCGCAAAACCACAGGCCAATGCAATTGGATCACCTTTCTTTTTTCCTCATCGAACCTGGAACAAATATAATCCTGAAGCAGGTTTTGGACTTTTTTGGAGAT
>DATIJE010000016.1:0-12561 GCA_035478995.1 Rhabdochlamydiaceae bacterium
TCTTTGGCTGTGTATATTTTAGAAGTGACGATCAGATTTTTTTCCAGATCGAACACTGAACGATCGGAAGGATGAAAACTAAAAGGACCCGTCCTGAAATTGGCTGAACTGGTCAGAATAACAAAGATCGCTGCAATACAGGCCAATCCTAAATAGGACCGACTTTTATTAAAAAACTTTTTAATCATATTCCCTCTAAGTCTTGAATATGAATAAAATGATACTATTCTATGTTGTTTTATTCAAAATTATTAATAATTTGAAATTAACTTGTTTTACGATTCTTTAATGTAATTTCAACATAATTTTCTATGCATTCCTTAGCTTCCCTTTCAGTTTTAAACTCTTCCCTTCCAATTACTTTTTGACATTGTTCATTTTCGAAAATGATCGCTTCCCAATGTTCTCTTGGAAGAGCTTCGCTGTAGTTTACAACTTTAGAGACCACCAGATGCTCAAAATCTTTCAAATGGTAATAATCGTCATACCCCAGATCGCGTATCCATACATAACCGCTGCTGTCTTTACCCTCTAACATAGTCAATCCTTTTAAACACGTTCGGTATAGCTTTTAATAGTTTGCATAATTACACTTTTTGTTGAAAAAATGGGAATGAAAAATGGTGACGGTCGATCAAGCCCTCTCTTCTGTACAAAATATGCAGAAATTCTTTGATGAAAATCAAGATATTGATCAAATCAAAAAATTGTCAATCAAACAAAACGACCTTTCTGCTTCGTATCTTTACTATAATCGCTGGCATGTATGTTTGATCATCGTTAAGGGACCATTCGTCATCTGTGGTATGATCTTTTTAGAATGTACAAAAGGTATTTGCAATGTAGTAGGAGCAAAAAGCCTATCTTACAGATGCATTGTCATCATTTCGCATCTTGAATATGAATCTACAAAATTAACCACCTTATGCGACTATGGTAAAAAACTGCTTGCTCCTTCAACCAATGATCATCAAATCGGGACCTCGGATTTTTATCTACACCCTCCTATCGCCCGTGCTGCATTAGATCCTGCTTTAAGGAGATCTGTACACCATAAGGATACCCAGATTAATTTTGATCACCTTGGAGGGGTTTGTCGAGGAATGGGGTTATGGTTTTTATATCTTTATTTTAATACACGAAATTCTTTTACAGACCCGGTTGCTCATCTGCGGGCTATTGGGATGCAATTTACAAAAGGGGCCCAGCGTCAGGCTGCTATGATTCAAAGTTTCCAATTCTTGGAAAAAAACTTTTTAAATATGAATATTCGAAAAAAATTTGCATTAATTCCTGCAACGAATTTTACAGAAAAACCAGCCCTGGTCCAGCAGACTCTTAAAAATTTGCCTTGTGCCGCATACACAATATGGATTCATAGACATCATATAGATTATCTCAAATTCGATAATTATACTGGTTTTATTTTTGACCCCAATTTTGGCATCATCGAAATTAGCGGTTCCGATCAACCTCAGCAGCTTCACAAATTTTTAAAGCGGTACCATGACGAAAAATACGACCCTGAGGATAAGAAATTTAGTCAGGTTCGATTTAATCTTGTAACCGGGTAAAGCCTCTATGAGCACTCTTGATGAGTTACATCATTCTCTCAGCTCCGTCCCCATGGAAGATTATCCTAGAACTTCGAGAGTGCATCGATTGAAGAGTTTCGATTTGCCCGACTGTACAGTCTATATTAAAAGGGAAGATGAATTGGGCTTCGGGATCAGCGGATGTAAAATTCGGAAGTATCTGTCTTTAATTCCTTATTTACTATCCCAGAAACTGAATGAGGCAATTGTAATTGGGGCTGCATTTTCCAATCATGTGGTATCCATCACCCAGCTTCTTATCGAAAATCAGATTTTACCCGTCTTATTTCTGCTTGGCGAGCCGCCTTTCAAGGTCCAAGGCAACTTTTTATTTGCTTCGTTGCTGGCAAGGCCTGAAAATATCCATTGGTTTTCAAAAGAAAAATGGCAGAATCTCGATCCAATCGCAAACGAATACGTCCAAGCTAAAGCAAAGGAGAACGTCAAAGTCGGGATCATTCCAAAAGGAGGAAGCTGTAGAGAATCCATTCCTGGATCTTTAACTTTGGCATTAGATATCCTGCGAAATGAAAAAGAATCAGGCATCCGTTTTGACCATATTCTTATCGATTCCGGTACCGGCATGATCGCAGGAAGCGTCATCCAGGCCTTTGCCTATCTTGACTCCCCTGCCCATTTTCATGTGATGCAAATCGCAGGCGATCCAGAGGAGTTTTATCTTTCACTTAATACTATTCAAAAAGAATTTGAAACTTTACTTGGAACAAAGGCCCCTCCAGCTAAAAATATGACATTATACCAGCCCAAAAATGCCCGTTCATTTGGTTCTGTCAATGCAAAGGTGCTCCGGACTGTAAAAGAGATCGCTCGAAGTGAAGGATTTTTTACAGATCCTGTATATACAGCTAAATTGTTTAGCGAAGGACGGGATCTTTTAAAATCGGGGAAGTTAAAAGGCAACATCCTGTTTATTCATTCAGGAGGCGGACTAGCCTTGAGCGGATTTCAAGAGCATCTTGTTTAAAATAAAAATTTTTCTTCAGTTTTGCAGGTTCATAGGAAAAAAACTGTTTTAGCTTTTATCCGAAATCTTGTATTATAGTTCCGTTTGTAAAGAGTATATAAAAAAAAACTGGAAAGCCAACTCCTCGGCGTTGTTAAATTCGTTTTCATAACGGAAATATTGTTCTCTACCTCCGGCTTGCGCTTACATTGCGAAAATGCTCATAGATTCCAGTTGAAGATTAACATCATTGAATAAAGGGTAGGTACATGCCTAAGAAAAAGAAATCTCCTTGGATGGTTTTTGCCGCCATCTTTTTGGCTATGATCGTCGGCAAATACACCGGAACGACTGCTGGAATATTCGGCATCACGTTTTATTCGATGTATGATTTTATCGGACAACTTTTTCTCAATGCCTTGACTCTCGTCGTTGTACCTCTTGTTTCTTCTTCCATTATTACTGGAATGGCCAAAATCGGAAGCGATAATTCCTTTGGCCGAGTAGGTTTAAAAACATTTAGCTTTTATATCGGAACAAGCCTTTTGGCAGTCTTGATTGGGTTATTGTTCGTAAACTTGGTCCATCCAGGACATGCCGATGCGCATCATCAAGTATTATCTAATGTATCACACCTTAAAGATCAGATCACTTCTCAAGAAACTCATAAAATTTCAGAAATCCTTTTACAAATCATTCCCTCGAACGTGCTAAGGGCATTTTCACAAGGCCAAATGCTAGGTCTGATTTTCTTTAGTTTGATCTTCGGCTATGCTATCTCGAAAATTGAAAGCAAGCCTTCCCAAATCCTCCTCGGATTCTGGCAAGGAATTTTTCAAGCAATGATTTTAATTACGCATGGAGTCATGAAGTTCCTGCCTCTTGGTGTGTTCTGCCTGGTCGCAAAAGTCTTTGCGACGACAGGATTTGACTCTTTGCACTCGGTCGGGATGTTCTTTGTAGCAGTGATCCTGGGACTCCTCACATTTGTTTTTGTTGCCCTTCCCCTGCTGCTGAAGTTCGTTGGAAAAGTCAATCCCTTTCTCCATTTTCGTGCAATGGCACCTGCCCTCATCACCGCTTTTTCGACCAGTTCTTCTTCGGCCACTCTGCCGATCACCATGGACTGCGTGGAAAAGAGATCGGGTGTTTCAAATAGAATATGCAGCCTTGTGATCCCACTGGGCACATCCATCAATATGTCAGGATCGGCTCTTTACGAGTGTGTCGCCGCGATGTTCGTCGCTCAGGTCTATGGGATAGATCTTTCCTTTTCGACACAGTTCATCGTTGTTTTAATGGCCCTGATTACATCTATCGGTGTGGCGGGAATTCCTTCAGCCAGCCTGGTCGCGGTCCTGGTCATTTTGAAGTCGATCGGACTACCCGCAGAAGGGATCGGCCTTTTCATCGCAGTGGATCGAATTCTGGATATGTGCCGCACTACAGTAAATGTCTTCAGCGATAGTTGCTGTGCAGTGTTGGTCGCAAGTTCAGAAGGTGAAAAAGAGATCCTCACGAACAAGGAATTCTCTACCTAAATAAGGTCGGCTTTGCCGGCCTCACAAAAAACAAAAAATCAATGTTCCTTTGTCAATTGCCAATGACTGGAACTTCCGCCGGGCCACCCGGGACGACGCCGATGCTGGCGTGGTCGTAGACGACGCCGCAGAAGCTGCTGTTTTCGACGTTCACGCCGGAAAGAGGGGCGAAACTTCCAATAATCGATCGATAAGCGTAATTACCATAACCAACCATATCAGGATGACGCGCGAAAGTCCATCGGGGCACACAGCCATCGGGACAGTTTCCTTTTTGAAGAATGCTAATAACATCAAAAAGAGCCCTTGGCATTAAAGGGATGACTTTATCTCCATGATCCTTTAAAAGCTGCTCTTGCTCGGCATAAGGCTTGCCTCTGCTTTCCTCTACAATGTGTCTTCTCATGAAATAGATATTTATTTTATTGGTAGAAAGACCGCATTGGTCAAAAACTGTTGATTCGGAATTTGGATCGAAAACAGGCATGTTTTCCTTTCCTTTCAAGGGATAGAGGCAAAGAATTTTAAGATTTTTTAATGAAAGAGGGATTTTAAGCTGTTTTTCTTCAGGGGAGACTGTTTGCTGGTTTTCTACTAGATTTCCTGCTTCGTATAAGGCTAGCGGAGCGTCTTGGCTTGCGGTCCTTAGGACATAAGAAGGGACGACGACAACCACCCATGTTTCCTTCTTTAGTTTTCCTTTTTCGTAAGGGTCGAGTTTATTTAATTCGTTAAAATGCTCTTCGCTAATATAAGGGATTTCCTCATCGACTGTCCCGATATATTGACCGATTTTTCTGCCGCTGACCTCAGTTATTGGATAAAGAGTCTTAAAGTCTTCTCTATAATCACGAGGCTGGCCTGTAAGACTGAATACAAGAGGAATGCCTTCTTTTTTAGATAGGGCTTTCCATAAATTTTGATCGCTAAATACAAGCTTCCACTGTTTGCATGCCTGGGAGGCATGGGCAATATCAGAGGGCTCTAAATACTTTGCGCCATAGGTTTCATGTAGGTCACGGGTCAAAAATGGACCGTATGAATAAGAAAGGATAGAATTTGACATAATCTACTCATAAATAAAAATTATTATAATTATAATTTCATAATTTTACAATTAATGCAATAATGAAATTATGTTTTTCACAAGTAAGTATTTTTTAAATCCGAAGTGTAGAAATAACTTAAGATTTATATTAAGGTTTGATTTTATTTCGATCGATTTGATTTTTAAACCAGATTTCTAATTGCGAGATTGCCTGATTTACAAACATTTCATACCCGTAAATAGGGGTACATCCTTTTTCTAAGGCTTTTTGAAGAAAGCTCGAGTTCTTGGGATGTGTCCTGATATCCATAACGAGGGTATTTGGAAGGATCCATTCTGGATCAAGAGAAAGATCTTCAGGAGTGGTATTGATGAGTACATCATAACCACCTTTCGATTCTTCGGCTAAATTTTCAAAGCCCCCTCCCCTACTGCCGAATCTTTCAGCTAACTTCAAGGCTTTAGTTTTAGTCCGGTTCAAAATAACGGTCTTCGCACCTCTTTTGCAGGCTTCGTAAACAATAGCGCGGGCCGCCCCTCCGGCGCCTAGCACAATGACTTTCTTTCCTTTGATTTGACCTTTAGCTTCGATAGCATCCAATGCACCGGCTGCATCGGTATTATATCCGAATGATCGGCCGTGTTCGAAAGAAACCGTGTTGACAGAGCCGATGTTACAGGCAGCTTCCTCCATCACATCGAGGTAAGGCACGATCATTTCTTTGAGAGGCATAGTGACACTGAGTCCTTTAATATCCAATTTCTGGGCCAATAGAAGAAACTCTCTGAGTTCATTTGGCCCCACCTTAAATTTGACATACACTGCACGAAGGTCGCGCAACACAGCATTATGCATCAGATGTCCGATGCTCGAATCGACCGGATCGCCGATCAAGGCATACATTCGAGTGTCCTTGTTCAATGATTTGAAATGATAGATGTTCAGCAGCTCATCAACTGTTGGCAGAGTTCCTATTTTATATAACGGCGCAAACACACAATAGCTTCCGACAACCGGCCCTAGAATGCGCGTTGGAATTCCTGCTTCTCCCATACATAATCCGATAAGATTTTGATGATTTTTTACGAAACCCAGCATTCTAAGTGCATCCAGAGAAGAATGGGCCGTTGTGACGATTTTATAAAAATGGCCAGGTGTTTTTTTGAGGGTTGTAAGAATGCCCTCCAAATCTTTTGGAGTCTTTTCAAAATCATGGAAAGAGACGATGATTTTTAAATGAGGATGTTCCTTCATGATCTCTTGAAAAAAAGCTTTCGGAATATCGTATTCGAGGTCTAAAAAATCGGGTTCTAGCTTAGCGAGTTGTTGGATAGTGGAAAGACGCTCACTTTCCGTTCCTGGATAAAACCCGCCTTGGGACTTTTTTCTCAATGTAAGGATCGTTGGAAGGGCGGCTTTTTGCAATAATTGCTTTATTTCTGAGACATCCCATGATTTAATGCAATCGAGTCTGAATTCTAAGAGGTCTCCAAGGCAGGAGGCTCTTTTGATTTGAGACTTAGCGTTTTCTAATGTAGGTCCAATAATTGGAATACAAAGCATATGACTTGAAATTTTTATGGAACATAACCTTCATATTAAAGTGCTCGGCAATGAACACACAACAGAATTGTCGATTGGCGCACATATTTTGCAAAGCAAAAGATTAATATCCCAATTATCAAAAATCGGTTGCAGGTTCGCCTTAGTTACCGATTCACGAGTAGAAATGCTTTTTGGCAGAAAGCTCGCTGAAGAATTGACGAAAAAGGGTCTAGAGACCATCCTTTTTTCTTTTCCTGAAGGTGAAGAGCATAAAACACGAAGAACAAAAGAATTTCTTGAAGATCAAATGCTTGAAAAAGGATTCGGCCGCGACGGAGCAATTATTGCTCTTGGAGGAGGTGTCGTCACCGATCTAGCCGGTTTTTTGGCTGCAACCTATTGCCGCGGGATTCCTCTCATTTCAATACCCACAACCCTTCTTGGAATGGTAGATGCCTCCATCGGAGGAAAAAATGGAGTGAACACATCGAAAGGAAAAAACCTCATCGGATCTTTTTATCATCCAAAGGCAATTTTTATAGATACGCACATGCTCGAGACACTTTCAGAAAATGAACTGAGAAACGGCACAGCGGAAATCATCAAATACGGGCTGATTTCTTCTCCTCCCATTTTCGAATTTTTAGACCAACTCCATGATCGATGGCTTGCCGTTAATCAGGATTTCTTTCAGGAGATCATTTATTTAAGCTGCCTGAAAAAAAAAGATGTCATCGAAGAAGATCCAAATGAAACAGGACTGAGAAGAACACTGAACTTCGGCCACACTGTCGGCCATGCGCTGGAATTGCTGGAATGTTATAAGATCGGTCATGGCGATGCAATTGCGATCGGCATGATCGTCGAAAGCTATATCAGCATGAAAATGGGAACACTGCAAAAGGAAGATTTCGAAAAGATTTTTGCCATGTTCAAGAAATACCGTTTTCCGCTCCAGATCTCTTCCGATATCACAATAGACAATATGATCGAAACGATGGCTTTGGACAAAAAATCTTTGGAATCCGTTCCAAGATTCGTCATTTTGAAATCGATCGGACAAATTGAGGATTGCGCTGGGCAATACTGTAAAAAAATCGAACCCGAAATATTAAAAGACGCTTTAAAGTGGATGTGTAAGCAATTTCATACTGCAAAACCATGACTACGTACAGAATCAATCCATCATCTCTACGAGGACAGTTGATCATTCCCCCTTCCAAGTCCCATACTATCCGAGCCATTCTATTCGGAATGATGGGAAAGGGAAAAACGGTGATACATAACTATCTCCCCTCCCCTGATGCTACGGCCATGATAGAAGCTGTACGCGCATTTGGGGCTTCAGTGACTACATCCAAAAAAAGCCTGGAAATTCAAGGTGTGGATGGAAAAATAAAACCAGCAGAAGACGTAATCCATGCAGGCAACTCTGGGCAGATCTTCCGTTTCATCGGTGCTCTTGCATCTTTAAATGATAGCTACACAATACTCACGGGTGATTACTCCATTCGCCACCAGCGTCCGATCAGACCGCTGCTAGAGGCCCTACAGAAACTGGGCGCTATGGCAGAATCTGCAAGACAGGATGGGTATGCACCTATCATCATCAAAGGCCCCATTAAACCGGGCAAAACGAGCCTTTTCGGCGAAGATTCTCAGCCCGTCTCCGGAATATTGATCGCGACTTCTTTTCTCGATGGGCCTTCAGAGATCGAAGTGGCCAATCCCGGAGAAAAACCATGGATCGATCTTACCTTGAACTGGTTCGATCGTTTAGGGATAAAATATGAAAATGATCGTTACGAGAGATACCGTGTGCTTGGCAAAACCTCATACGATGGCTTCGAAATGACAGTCCCCGGTGATTTTAGTTCAGCTGCTTTCCCCATCGCTGCAGCTCTGGCGACAGACTCTGAACTGCTGCTGCACAACATAAAAATGGACGATGTGCAGGGAGATAAAAAATTGATCGAAACATTGATGAAAATGGGCGCTAAAATAGACTTAGACCATTCAAAAAAAACATTAAGAGTTAAAAAAGGCAGCACCTTGCAAGGCATGAAGATAGATATCAATGATTTTATCGATTCGATAGGAATTCTGGCCGTGATAGGATGTTTTGCGGAAGGAACCACCGAAATCATAAACGCTGCAGTAGCCCGAAAAAAAGAAAGCGACCGCATTCATGCGATCACGACGGAATTAAAAAAAATGGGAGCCTCAATTGAAGAAAAAGAAGAAGGCCTTATCGTCCGGAATTCTCTTTTGCATGGAGCCCATCTAAAAAGCCACCGAGACCATCGGATTGCGATGGCCCTATCGGTAGCAGCACTAAACGCAAGAGGAACGACAGTCATCGAAGATATGGACTGCGTCACAAAATCTTACCCCGATTTTCTCCACGATTTTCAAACCATCGGGGCCGCGATCGAGCAATTGTGAAAAATGTTATTTTGTTTGGATTCAAAGGATGCGGCAAAACACATTATGGAAGGCTCCTGGCATCCCGTCTCAACTATCCTTTTATCGATACGGACCACTTGATCGAATCACGCTGCGCTGATCTCACATGTCGAGAGATCGTACACAAAATCGGCGAAGCAGAATTCAGAATCCTTGAAAAAAAAGCGATTGCATCCCTGAATATAGATCAAGATACCGTCATCTCTGTGGGAGGCGGAGCAGTATTAGATCCTGACAATGTGCACATTTTAAAAAAAATGGGGACTCTCATTTACTTAGAAGAAAGCAAGGAAATATTAAAACAGCGGATTTTTAATGCTTCGTATATGCCCTCTTATTTAGATGAAAATGATCCCCTTGCCTCTTTTGAAAAAATGTATCGAGAACGAAAACCACTTTATGAGAAAATCCCCTCTGTAAGACTGAACATCGAACAAAAAACCGAGCAAGAAGTATTGGCATTACTTGAGAATATGAGGTCCAATGGCTAGCAATTCATTTGGAACTATTTTTAGGATTACGACATGGGGTGAATCTCATGGTAAAGCAGTCGGCGTCGTCATCGATGGCTGTCCTGCAGGACTTGAGCTTACCGAAGATGACATTGATCAGGAACTCGTTCTGCGACAACCTGGAAAACGAAATTATACCTCTCCAAGAGCAGAAAAAGACGAGGCACAAATTTTTTCCGGAGTGTTTGAAGGCAAGACTACCGGCGCTCCAATTTCTATCGTGATATTCAATACCGACATCGATTCCAGCAAATATGAACCCATCAAAGATCTTCTTCGCCCAGGACACGCCAACTTCACTTATTTGGAAAAATACGGAGTTTTCGATCATCGTGGAGGAGGAAGGGCATCAGCGCGCGAGACGGTCTGCAGAGTGGCCGCAGGGGCTGTGGCAAAAAAATTACTTAAAATTTACAAGATCCAATTGACTGCTTTTATCAAAGAAATAGGCGGGGTCGCCATTGATGATCTCGATGTTCAAGATCTGGAAAAACTCAAACAAGACATTTTAGAAAGCTCTATTTTTTGTCCTGATCCCATCGCCGCTGCAAAGATGATCGAAAAACTGGAAGAAGTGAAACATGAAGGCGATTCCCTTGGTGGAGTGATTGAAGTGATCGCCTCTATCCCTATCGGCCTAGGTGATCCGGTTTATGAGAAGTTAGAAGCCAACCTCGCCAAAGCGATGCTTTCTCTACCTGCTACAAAAGGGATAGAGATCGGCTCCGGTTTTCATGCTGCCTCTATGAAAGGTTCCGACCACAATGATCAATTTGCACTAGATCATGATGGAAATGTCATCACAACTACCAATTTTGCCGGCGGTACATTGGGTGGAATTAGTTCCGGGATGCCTCTTATTTTTAGAGTGGCCTTCAAACCCCCTTCCAGCATCATGAAATCTCAACAAACAGTGAATTTGGAAAAACAGAAAAAAGAATTCCAACTCCCCCGCGGTTCCAGACACGATCCTTGCGTCGCCATTCGCGCTGTGCCGATTATCGAAGCAATGACAGCATTGGTATTGGCCGATGCTTTGTTGCTCAATCAGTGCGCTCGCTTAAGGATGGAACCTGAATACATGACAAAGCAATTCTCTGCACATTAATGTCGATCAAGCTGATTTTAATTTTTTCTTTCTTCTCTTTAAATTGGAAAACAATTCTCTCATGAAAGGCATACTTATTGATTTTTCCATTTTCATATTTATCTTCCACAAATTGCAATTCTAATAAGGGTTTTCCTTCCCGTTCCTTAAACATGACTCCGATTAATTCTTTCTTGCCAAAAAGGTGTTTTTGACAAAGTTCCGATACATGGGACCTGCCATATGCAAAATTAGGTATGTTTCCATTGGTTGCATGTTTCATCTGAGCTTTCTTCGAAACAATATTCTCAAGTTCTTGTATGGATTGAGTATCGCAACGAATATCGATAAAACGTTGCATAGCGTGGTAGATTTCCATCCGCATTTTTTTGTCCTCTTGCAAAAATTAAGCGCGACAAATGTAGAGAATCCAAGGATTATTTAAATTAAAAAAAGACCGGTCTAAAAATTAGACCGGTCTCAAGGGAGGATTAGGATTATGGGAAAAAAATGTGACAGCCTAGGGGAGCTCTCGGAGGATTACCATCAAATATGGTTTTTTAGAAACTCCCTTAAACTATCACGTACGACTTTCAAAGCATTTGAGCCTCTTGTGATTTTCGAAATGCTAAGGCTCAGATCTTTCGCGATTTCTCGCTGAGTTTTATTTCCTTGCAACAACTCTTTAACTAATAGAAAACGTCGGGCAAGGTCTTGTTTTTCTTCTAAAGTTAAAAATAAGTCAAAAAATTCTTTAAATTCGCTTGCCGTCTTGAACTCGGTACACATGTTAAGAAAGTGAAACCAAGCATTGTCATCATCATGCTTTGTCATATGTTCATGAATTTTTTATTTTTAATAATGTAATGTTATAACGTTACAACATTTTTGTAAATATAGAATCATTATTTTAATTAACAGATTGTAACCTTCTTATAATCAGAATGTTAGATAAGATAAAGCTAAACAAATTTTTTGATTTTTACCATCTTGAAAAACACTTCCGGAATGGTGGACTCAAAAGAGAGAGACTTACCTGTCATCGGATGGGTAAATCCAAGTTTTGCAGCATGCAGGCACAATCTATTAGCGGCATCCGAGCTGCTGCCGTATTTTTTATCTCCAACGATAGGATGTCCTGCTTCTCGACAATGCACCCGGATTTGGTTCTTTCTGCCTGTTTCCAGCGTTAGGCGCAAAAGGGAATAACGGGTATTCCTCCCTAAAACCTCATAATGGGTGGTGCTTAACTTGCCTTGAGATGAATTTGTGCTTTTAACCATATACCTTTCATCCTCAAGGAGATAGCTTTTCCAAGAGCCAGTCGTTGAGTCTAGATTCCCCTCTACAATTGCAAGGTACTCTCTTTCAATATCATGCACATAAAATTTGGCTTTAAAGTGATCTCTCGCTTTTTCCGAATAGGCAAAAACCATCACACCGGAAGTTTCCCTATCTAGGCGATGAACGGGAAACACTCTCTGGGAATGATAGCGGCGTTTAAGGATCTCATGAACAGTCGCCTCCTTATCGAAATTTGTAGCCACACTAAGAAGCCCCTCCGGCTTATTGATGACGACCAGATGGTTGTCTTCATAAATCACCCCTATCTCATTTTCTATGAATTTGGTGCGTTTCCCTACACAGACCTCCTGGCCCGTCATCACCATGGCATTTGCCTTTTTGGCCACTTTTCCATCGATCGTAACCCTCCCCTTTTCAATCCATGAGCGCAGGGTATTTTTGGTACTTTCCTTGCTCAATAGCGATAAAATATCTATTAGAGAGGTATCTTGGACAGC
>DATIJE010000017.1:0-3792 GCA_035478995.1 Rhabdochlamydiaceae bacterium
GCGATGTTGGCCGCGACCAGATATCCAGAAGCCATGGGAGTTCCGTCCATACCTGCGGGATTAATGGAATTGTCGGCCACAATGAGATTTTGAACTCCAAAAACTCTTCCGTTAGAATCGACAACTGCACCTATGCGGCAATGACTCTGAAAACACATATTCGAATTTATTACAGTCATTATATAGGTTTGTATTAATACAGGATCATCGAGAATCTCAGCAGGGGGTAAGATAAGTTCATATTTGGGATCGGTCGCTTGCAGTTGTGTGTTGATGTCTTTAATGTAAACTTGGAATGCGGAAACTAAGGTATTAAGATCATTAGGATTTGAAAGCACCCCTAGATCAATCACGGGAGGATCAAGAGGATTTGCACTATTGATAGAGACGCTTCCTCTGCTTTGCGGTTGAATAAGATCTACTAATGCAGGAGTAAGCCCAGGAATGATATCGATAGTTGCTATTCGTATTTGTCTTGATGTTGGGTCGCCGCCAGGTACCGGCAACCAAGAGATCTGAGAAAAAGCCCTGTTAGTAGAACCTGCGACGGAATCTTTAGGATTTGAAGTAAACAGTATAGGAACCATTTCTTGATCGGTAAGGCCTTGTCCTACTTCTGGGTTGTCATAGATGACAGGGATGCCGAGAGAATTGAGCAAGCTAGCTGGACCAACCCCAGAATGCAATAAAAAGGGGCTGCTCCTTAATCCGGCACAGACAATCACTCCTTTATTGGCATATACTCGTTTGGTTTTGCCCTCTTGCATGTATTCAACGCCTACCGCTCTGTTGCCCTGCCAAATTGTTCTAAGGCCCATGCTGTTAAAATGGACTTTTAATTTTCTTCCATCGACTCCTTTTCCATCAGATTTTACGACATTCTCATTCAAGAAAGCGGTTGCGCCGCTTACGCGATAAAAGCCTCCATTACCTTGACTTCGCCGAGTCAATTGAAATTGCTCTGAGACGCCGATAGGAGTATTAGGATCATTGTAATCTAGAACTAAAGGATACCCGGTCGCGGTGGCTATTGCTTGGGAAAATACTTTTGCTAGAGGTGAAACTGGAGAGTCTTGGAGTACATAAAGGGGACCGTCATGACCGCGTACAGAGGAATTGGTAGTTTTTCCATGGTAATCTTCTAATTTCTTATAGATGTTCAATATCCGGTTTACAGACCATGAAGGCCCTGCAATCGCTTCCCATTGAGAATAGACTTGATTGGTGCCACGAGCCCATGCTCCGGCATTGATGGATGATCCTCCTCCTTCAGGAAACCCAATGGCCCATAAAATCTCTCGATCAAGCGCATTTGGTTGAGGGGTCGATAAGCCTGTTTCATATAACGGCTTTGCGGTCGTATTGGTAAGTTGAATGAAATCTTCTAACTCCTTTTGGAGCTCCGGAGGAAGACCTAATGAGGCGGGATTTAAATTTAAAGGAATGCCGAACAGAGAACTGAGTACTGAAAAAATGGTGTTTCTTCCATACTTGACGATAAATGAACCTGTTAAGTTTTTACCTGAATGAAGAGCGATCACTGATGTTTTTTTATCATCTGTCAATTTTTTAGCAAGCAAGCTGCCGGCAGTGCCCACCCCCACGATGACATAGTCAGCCCGATTTCCTTTGACGCCCGAAGATGCCTGCAAAGTATGCATTGAGAAAAGTGCTACAACGGCCGCTGTGATTAATTTCAACATGACAACCTCGCAGTTTTATTTACGGTTCATTCTCTGGATTTAAAATGTCGGGATCTGAGGAATACCTGTGAATTCGATCGATGACAATGATCTCGTTCATGCGAACAGGCTGATAGAGTCTTTCCTGCAGGCAGGGAGGGCCTCCGCAACCTTTTGTTTTAACAGTAAAGTCGAAAGGAAATGCCACGGCAAGAGTCACTTGTCCGCCCCACTTAAAGAGAGAGTCGTAAGTGGCAATGCCTTCTAATGAGACATAGTTTCGATAAGATACAGAAGCGTTGAGGCGTCCGCCAAAAGCATGTCTATGTGTAGGGCGGAAGGCATTTTCAGTTGCAGCGGAACGTCCCCAGTAGTAATAGGGACCAATGCCGGCATATAGATTCACACATTTAACATTGCAAAAACGATAGCCGACCTCTGCATCGACCCCTTTCATTGCAAACTTCTCTTTCCCTTTTAAAAGAAATCCGGTTGGGGAGATATCGAGGTAGGAAAATTGATAAAGGGGCGTTTCTTTTTTTCCGACCGGTAAATAGCCATTTACAAACACGCCCCAAGTTTCCCAAAGAGCTTCGAATCCCATGGAAACCTGATTAAAAGGGCGTTGCTCCGTCTGCAAATAATCATAAAAGGAGTTGATGCCCCATATTTGATTGTGGCATTTGTCGAGCCATCGGAAACCAAAACCTGCATTGGCGGCATATTTGCCATCGTTAAAAATATGGCCTCTCAAATCGAGAAAAAAAGCGCACTGTTTTTGGCAGAAAGGCTGGGATAAAAAAAGATCCAGAGACGAATATCCTTTTGAATATCCAAGACCTTTTCCTTCGGTATGGCTCAATTCGATCAGATCGGGCTTTAGTTTTGGTAAGCATGCAGGGACGTTGTCGCAAACCGATACGATATCGTTAGAACATGAAGCTCCAGATTCCGGACAACATTCCGAAACATCGGCTTCAGTTGCAAAAAGAGAACTGATCCCAGGCACTAAAATGCAGCAAAAAATGGAACAAAATTTATTCATGATATGAATGGGTATTCAAAATTAAAATACCTAAAAAATCAAGAGAATTTAATTTAGAAGTTCGGTTCTCACAAACATTCCTGTTCCTTGCCAAGCTGCGCTTCCCCAAATTCGATGAAGGGTAAAGCCCTCGCTTTCTAAAAATGGCTTCAAGGTATCATAAAGGGTGTGGCCTACTCTAAAACTTCTGAAATTCAGTTCCGTCAAGATCACTTTGGTCGTTTTCAATATTTTCGGTGCAGAGCTGAGCACATAGTGCTCGGTGCCTTCCATATCCAGCCACATGAAATCAATGTGGTCGACGCCATGCTCTGCAGCCCATTCATCGAGGTTCTGGCATGGCAACGTCATTTCCTTATCGTTGTAATGCACATCTGGTACTTCACCGGCGGGCAAAAACGAGGAAGCTCCACCACAACTCTGACTATAGTAAAATGTACGGTTTCCCGATGTAGAAAAAAGACCGATCGGAAATGCACTCACATTGGAAATCTTTTTCGCCTTGAGGTTATTTAAAATCATTTGGAAAAAAGACTTCACTGGTTCGAATGCGAAGACATGCCCATTTGGCCATGCGCGTGCTAAAAGAACGGTATCTTCTCCTCCATGCGCACCCGCTTCTAAAATATGAGGATTCGATGGCAGGAAAGGAGCGACCAATGATAAATACTCAGAAGTCGTCAGTTCATTCGCTCCTCTTCCAGCTTGGACAAATTCGCTACCGACATCTCCACACAGTTTTCCCATGCACAAAACGAATAAGCAACCCACTTTTATCATCGCATTGCATCTTTTCATTTTTCCTCAAAATCAATTTGTATTTTTTCTTGGCGATCCTAAGCTTTTTAAGCTTCTTTTTCAAAGAGAATTTATGAAGTGGTGGGACAGAAGAAAATGGAGCTCCCATGAAGCTGATCACGCGAGCTAAGATGGTTACAAGAATTTCTTGTTTTTAATAGAACAAAGACAGAAATGGGTCGGGAGTACTTTTCCAATACAATCTAAATTTAACCTACGTCATTTTTGTCATAGTTGGCATATACTTTGGTGGCTTTCATCTCATCG
>DATIJE010000018.1:0-4590 GCA_035478995.1 Rhabdochlamydiaceae bacterium
CGATGGCGATGACGATTCCTAAAATCGCGGCAAATGCGCTGCAGAAGGTCCGTATGGCAGCGACAAAAATAGATTCACGGATCATTTTCATGCTATTGACATTGCTAAAGATTGGACGTAATAAAGAAATGTTAGACGAGATAGATTTTTTATTCCATCTAAATATTGGCTGCTCGTGCGCTCACTTCCCGCCCTAGCTTTGCCTGATCGGGCAGGTCCCTTCTCGCGTCACTCACAGGGCCGATCTAGAAAAAATTTCTTGAAGAAACGAAAGTTGGCCCTGCGAGGCACTCAAGTGCACGAGCAGCCGATCGACTCAGATCGCACGGCTAAATCGCACCGCAGGAGAGCCCGTAAGGGCGTGCGGGGTAGTGCCTTGCACACTCCGCCTCCGAGGACGCGATTTGGCAAAGCGAGGTGAGGCGCAAGGGGGCCAGCAGGGGACAAGGACATGAAATGCTGTGTCCCCGACATGTGAAATGGAGGCTCTATTCAGGATTAATTCTCTTTTTTTATTTACTTTATAGATTATTTGAAAAATTTAAGAACTCTGGTATGATGATTAGATACTTATTACTATATAAAAGGTTTTTTTATGGCTGGCGAAATGTGGATCTTGGAAGCGGCTCTGGCCGCGGTTGTATTGATTGCGGTCAATTACACGCTTAAACATTTTTTGAAATATGTGCGTCGTCGATTCTTGTCCAGATCTCACGATTGGAGGGAAAAATTAGATCAGATCTTCTATTTGCCTCTGCACATCATGCTTTGGGTCATCGGAACCGTTTTCGTCCTCGGTTTTATTTCTCAAAGATACGGTTTCCTGGCGGCTGCCCATTATTTAGAAATGTTTCGCAATGTCGCTTTGGTGGGCTGCTCTGTTTGGCTTCTCTTGCGTTGGAAAAAAGAGGTTCAAAATGCTCTAGTTGCAAGGCAGCATCAAAAAAAAATAGACTCCTCGATGATCCACATGATGAACCGTCTGGCGACGATCAGTATTCTGGTCATTGGGTTTTTGATCGGCTTTCAATTGGTCGGCCTCAACATCACTCCCTTGCTCGCTTTTGGTGGAATTGGCGCTGCTGCCGTGGCCTTTGCAGGAAAGGATGTGATTGGGAACTTTTTTGGCGGGTTTATGCTCTATGTCACACGTCCTTTTACAGTAGGAGATCTGATCCTTCTGCCTGACCGGAATATAGAAGGAACTGTTGAAGAAATCGGATGGTACCAAACGTCCATCCGAGATAAAGAAAAACGTCCGCTCTATTTGCCGAATGCGATTTTTTCAAATCAGCTTGTCATTAATTGTTCGAGAATGTCCCATCGCAGGATTGCGGATAGGATTTCGATCAGCTATGAAGATGTTTCAAAGATCGAAAGCATAGTCAATGGAATCAAAGAATGTATTTCTTCACATCCATCAATTGATACTAATTTGCCTGTTCTTGTTTTCTTTAATGATTTTAATGAATACTCGCTGGATATCTTTATAGAAGCGTTCACTTTGGCCACTCGGATGGATGCGTTCTTGGGAGTGAAGCAGGAGATCCTGTTAAACATTCAAAAAATCATCGCCGATAATGGAGCGACCATCCCTTTCCCCACTACAACTCTCAATATGAAATTAAAAAAAGGCGTATCAGTTACTGCGCAGGAAAGTGGTGTTTTTTAATCTGCCACAGCTCAACGAAAGCCAACACTCCAAAGAGGACAAAAAAGCAATAGAGATACCAGGAAAAGTTGACCTTCATCGTTAGCCCTATCAAGACAAAAAATTGAAGTGCGGTTGTGATTTTTCCCCATCGGATAGATTTGAATTCATAGGCATTCCAATGGCCGGAAAGACTGAGATAGATTCCAAAAATACAGAGGAAGAAATCTCTGGAGACCATGGCCGATGCCTGCCAAATATTCAATTGTCCTTCATACATCAAGATACCAAGAACAAAAAAGACAAAGAATTTGTCCATTGCGGGATCGAGAATAGCCCCAAATTGCGTAGCGCACCGATTGCGGCGTGCCAAATACCCATCGATGCTGTCGGTAAGCATCGCAAGCAAGATGGCTCCAATCCGGATCGTCGTGCTTTCTGCTAAAAAGAGAAAAGCAAGAGGAGCTCGTAAAAATGATAGTCCGTTAGATAAGCTGAACATGCGCAATTAAATTTTCAAAGATCCTTGCAATTTTTGAATTGAAACAAGTCCATTCTGAAGAAACCGGTCATCGAAACTGTTGAATTTGATGCAAAACCTATGCTATTTGAGAGTTTCAGTAACTTTTTTGGATCGGATTCTTTTTCTTCTTTTATACCAAATTACCCCAATTACCGTCACAAGGAAAGCTAAGAATATAAAGATATTAAACGTTTTGACGTATCCGTATAGGGTTTCCCAATTTTGACCGAGGGCGTAGAAAACATAAAAAGAAACCGCGCTCCAGGTAAAACAAGCGAAAAAATCTCGCAAGACGAACTTGCCAAAATGCATTTTGCTCATTCCAGTTGTCATAAAAATACAGTTCCGAATTCCAAAAGGGATAAATCTTCCTATGAGCAATGTTAAAAACCCATGCTTTTCGTAGAAATTTTTTACTTTTTCAAGCCGATCTTTGTTTAAAAGTTTAGAAAACCAGCGAATTTTGCATAATCTTGGACCGATAGCCCGTCCTATCCAATAGGCGAGCCATGCAGAAAGAATGCAGCCTAAGAACACTCCAAGGAACAAGTAAAGAGTATTTTCAGGGACTACGGTTGCGGCAAGCACAGCGCTGATGATTATTAGAACATCGGTACTGATCGGCAAGTTCATCCCAGCTAATACGATAGCACCGAAAATAAACCAATGGGCACGATGCGCATTCTGTATCACAAAGTCGATAATGGAATCCATGAATTTTCCGGTCTAAATGTTAGCAATCTTCGTATAGCACAAAAGGCTCTTTATTACTAACCCGCTTATCAAAATTTTGCGCCAGAAACTGCAGGTATTTCGTCTTTAACTTCTGCTTCCAAAGTTTCACTTGGAGAAACAAGTTGATTGAATTTTCTCCCAAGTCTGCGGACAGCATACATCCATAGACCGATCGCGCACATTAAAATGCATGCTACATAAGGAGTGCTCAATGAAATTGTACCGAACAACATCAGCAGCCCCTGATGGATGATGGATCCTCCAGATTTTCCCAGCCGCGAACCAACGCCGTCTATTGCAGCTTTTCCTTTCAATCTACATTCCTGGCTTAGAGGAAGAAAAGCCAATTCTTTGGTCGCATCGAATAAAGTGTATTTGGAAGCTCTTGCCAGACAATTTTGCAAGGAGCCGAAAAATACCCCGATTGCCAAGGGCGTGCTATTCAACAACACTCCAGCAAGAGAAGTGAGCGCAGAATTTTTGAACAATAGAAAAATGAAAAATCCCGTGCCTGTTACCAGCAATATCAAAGGTGAGATCATAGCGCTCTTGGTCCAGCTTAATCTCCGTAAGACATTGCCGGATATGAATATGGCGGTAGCAGTTGCAATGATGCCGATTCCTGTGACGACGTTGCCCATATAAGCATTGAAATCATTGGGATTTGGATAGAGCTGTTTGACTTGGTCTTTCCATACAACTTCGATAAGATTAATCGATATGTTGTAAGTAATCACGATGATCGCGATGCAGATTAAATATTTGGATTTCGCTAAATAGGCGAAGTTTTTCCTCATACCCATTTTTATCGAGGTCTCTTCCGAAGGCGTCCCAGATTTGCTAGTATGATAGCCCAGCCCTTTGACATGCAGCCATCGGAACAAGGCGATGCAGATTATCCCCGAGGCAATGACTACGGAATTCAAAAGAAAAATCGATTGTCCCCATGCATCGGTGCCGAATGGCAAATTTGGATTAAAAGGATGATGAGACATAA
Source organism: Rhabdochlamydiaceae bacterium (assembly GCA_035478995.1). GTDB lineage: Bacteria > Chlamydiota > Chlamydiia > Chlamydiales > Rhabdochlamydiaceae > DATIJE01. The sequence goes on from DATIJE010000018.1 coordinate 3,907, forward strand.
AGGATGCAACTTGCCCTGCCGCAACTCCTGAAAAGTTGACCCCGACTCCGATCAGTCCATAAAATCGCTTGGCATCTTTAATCGAAGTGACTTCATTGGCAAATCCCCAGCCCAAAATGGTCATCACAATTGTGCTCCACATTTCCGACATTACATAAAATGTGGTAAAGGTCCAGTTTCTGAAGAGAGCGATCAGACCTTTAAATCCGACGGGCAGGCATTCCTGAAGTTTATCAGCGAGAGCATGAGGATGTAGCGCATCCCTGAATGGATAGAGAACGAAAGTGAATAGGATAAAAAAAGAAAGAAATATGGCCATCATGGCATAGAACACTTTTTCCCGGCTCAAGCGATTAGAGATCCGTGTAAACAAAAAAGTGAACAAAAAAGCCATCGGCAGAATTGCCCAGACTTTAATAAATGGGATAGCCTCAGCCCCGGAAGATGGTGCAGTGACGATGAGGGCATCTTTAGTAGCCCTGAGAATACTGTAATTAAAACCTATTAAAAAAAAGATTAGAAGCATTGGTATAAACTTCTTCAGCTCGTGATTGTGCACGGGCCAGAGAAAGCGCCGAAATGTACCAAATTCTTCAATTGACATTTGTTTCGAGTTTATCCGTAAGCTGGAATGAACTCATGAACCCAACCTTTTTAAAGAACGTTTTCTTTATTATATGTATT
>DATIJE010000019.1:0-1728 GCA_035478995.1 Rhabdochlamydiaceae bacterium
ATTTTCTAGGAAATCGTTTGCCAGGCAGTCATTTTTAAGAGATGTTGGGGGATTTCAAAAAGAAAACGGGAAGGGTTGCTGTTCATCTCCTTTCCCATCCTTTTCCTTTTGCGGGCCATGCTCAAAGTAAGATGTTTTTTGGCCCGGGTCATGGCGACGTACATCAGCCGTCTTTCTTCTTCCAAGCCTCTCTCTGCAACGCTTTTTTCATGAGGAATGATGTGGTCTTCCAGTCCTACTAGAAAACAGACCTCGAATTCCAGCCCTTTGGCGCTATGAAAAGTCATCAAGTTTACTTTGTCTTCTTTGAACTCTTTTTCCTTTTGAAACGACCTGTCCTGATCTAGAATGGTGTTCGACAAAAAATGTTGGATAGAAATCTCTTCGCTCGATCCATCTGCTTCCATTTCTTCTTCATAACTCGATAATGCCTCAACGCAATGAGTGACATTCTCCCATTTAAATTCCCGCATTTTATCGCTTTTCACATCCTCGAAAATGGCTTTTTTGTAATCGATCTTTTCAATCAGCCAATTCAATGCAGTTGCAAGAGGTCGTATCTCAAATTTTTTGCGGGCTTCCTGAATGATCGATACAAAACTGGCAATGCCGTTCAATGCACGATCGGAGAGCTTTTCCTGTACCTCAAGCGGCTTGGAAGGATTTCGTGCGATTGTTTCGAGCAAGTCCCAAAGAGGAATTTTACGGCTTCGATTGATTGAGGTGAGGATATCCAGAGCATTGTCGGAAATACCTCTCCTGGGAACATTGATGATACGCAAAAGGGACTCTTGATCAGAAGGATTGCAGATCGCTTTTAAGTAGGCCATCAAGTCTTTGATCTCGCTTCTTTCATAAAATTCCGTTCCTCCAAAAACCTGATAAGGAATTCCGCGTACCCAATTTCCATCCTTTTCCCATGCTGCTTGTAAGAGGGCCAACTCGAAAGTCCTTGAAAGCATATTGGAACGGTAAAGGATGGCCATGTCTTTCCATTTGAGATTTTTATGTTTGCGGAACCAGATCAGTCTCTGGATGACGGATTGCGCTTCTTCTTGTTCAGTGGGAGCATGGAATATGAGGATCGGGTCCGCATGATCAGACTCTGTCCAAAGCTGTTTCTCATGCCTTTCCTGATTATTGCGAATGACTGCATTGGCGGCGTTTAAGATCGTGGAGGTCGAACGATAGTTCTGTTCTAATTTGATCACTGTTGCGGATTCGAAGTTTAAAATATTTTTGATCTCTGCTCCGCGCCAGCCGTATATCGATTGGTCGTCGTCTCCAACCACGCACAGGTTGTTGTGTGTCGCAGATAATAGTGCGGCAAGCTTGTATTGGATGGGATTGGTATCCTGATATTCATCGATCATGATGTAGCGGTACCGGTTTTGATAATGTTCCAATACTTTTGGAAACTTCTCAAAGAGCTCTCTTGTGAGCGACAATAAACTATCGAAGTCCACGGCATTGTAGGCTCGCATGGAAATGTTCAGGCCTTTGAAAAGCTGCTCGGAAAATTGGTCGTGCCAGTTGGACTGGTCCGAAGAAATTTCAAGCGGAAGACCACGACTTTTTGCGTAAGCTATTTTAGAGATGCTCGATTCAAGAGAGGGGAGTTCTCCTTCGTGTTCCAATAATTGACGGGCCAGTTGTTTTAACAATCGCTTCACATCGTTTTCATCATAAAGGCTGAATTGAGGTGTATATCCTAGCCAGTGGATATCG
>DATIJE010000020.1:0-3459 GCA_035478995.1 Rhabdochlamydiaceae bacterium
TCTCGTCTAACATTTCTTTATTACGTCCAATCTTTAGCAATGTCAATAGCATGAAAATGATCCGTGAATCTATTTTTGTCGCTGCCATACGGACCTTCTGCAGCGCATTTGCCGCGATTTTAGGAATCGTCATCGCCATCGCCATCATTTTTTATGTTATTTCTACCGTTTCAGCACCAAAAATATATCCTGAAAAAAGCCAGCTCCAACTTGAACCTGATGCTGAAGGCAGGATGCAGCTATTATCAGAGTCGTCCCCTGCAGTTTTAAAAATAGATATTCATGGCGTTATCGGAGAGGGAGATCTCACATCTCAAAAGATAGAAAAAATCTTGCGCGAATCCCGTGAAGACATGTTGAAAAATAATCGCGTCAAGGCTGTATTGCTCCACATCAATACGCCGGGCGGCGAAGTCAGCAATGCTGATGGGATCTATCGAGCGCTTTTGGAATACAAAAAGAAATATCAAGTCCCAATTTATGTATACGTCGATGGGTTATGTGCATCCGGCGGGATGTATATCGCTTCTGCTGCGGATAAAATTTACGCAAGCTCTTCAAGCGTTATAGGTTCAATAGGCATTATTTTAGGTCCAACATTTAACTTTTCTGGAACTTTGGATAAAATTGGAATGCAATCGCTCACTTTGACCGAAGGGAAGGATAAAGATATGTTAAACCCCTTCAGACCTTGGCAAGAGGGAGAGTATGAATCGTTGAATGCCATCCTCGCTGCATTGTACGATCAATTCCTCAATGTGGTCTCAAACGCTCGTCCCAAGCTCAGTAAAGAGGCTTTGATCAACGATTACGGCGCGCAAGTCTATGTAAGCGAAAAAGCAAAAGAATTAGGTTATATCGATATTGCCTGTAGTAACTATTCGACAGCGCTATCAGATCTTGTCAAAGAAGCAAATATACCTGAGAATCAACAATATCAGGTCGTTAAACTCGAACTGCCCCACTCATTTTTATCTCAGTTGGCTCAAGCACGATCGCCTCATTTAACCGGCAAACTGACCCATAGTTTTCAACTAGGACCAAATTTTAACTCAGATCTGAGTGGAAAGTTCCTTTACCTGTATCAACCCTCCGTCAGCTCGCAATAGATCTTGCGAAAAATAAAATGGAAAAGCTTTACATCATCGACGCAATGAACTTCTTGTTCCGGTCCTATTATGCAATAGGACCGATGACCAATCCTAAAGGGGAATCCACGAATGCCCTTTATGGGTTCATCCGTTCGATCAACAAAATCATCAAAGACTTCTCTCCAGAGCATTTAGTCGCTGTATTCGATGGGTTTGAAAGCAAGAAACAAAGGACGGCTATTTATAGCGAGTATAAAAGCCATCGAAAAAAAATGCCTGAGGATCTCGTACCTCAGCTTGAAAAAGCCCTAGAATTTTGTGAGATTGCCCGTATTCCCTGTTTATCGGTCTCAGGCGTTGAGGCGGATGACACGATAGGGAGCATTGCACGCTGGGCAGAAAAACATCATGCAAAAACGTTCATCTGTACAAGCGACAAAGACATGTGCCAACTTGTGTCCGATGATATCTTTGTCATCAATCCTCATAAAGACAATTTGTTGATCGATAGGAACAAGGTCATCGAACTGTTTGGAGTGGCTCCTGAACAGATCACCGATCTTTTAGGAATCGTCGGTGATGCTTCCGATAATATTCCAGGATTAGAAGGGTTTGGGCCAAAGACCGCGGTGAGCTTGATTCAGGAATTCGGTTCTATGGAAAACATTCTCGCGCATCCAGAAAAAATAAAAGGGGAGAAAAAACAGCAAACACTCATCGATGGAAAAGAAATTGCCTTGATGAGCAAACAACTCGCCACTATTCAAACGGACGTCGATTTTCCAATGGACAACTTATTTTTCAAATTGATCCAGCCGGATCTGGAACGACTCAAACAGCTGTATCATGACATGCATTTCATGTCTCTTCTCAAAGATTTGGACAGTACTTATGCAACAGAGACAGTGGTTCCAGAAAGCAAGGAAGAACACGTTGATTATATCCTGGTCGATGATGACAAAAGTCTGAACGATTTGATTGAAACATTGACTCGGGAAAAAGAAATCTGTCTGGACACCGAAACGACCGATATTCGTCCGATGAAGGCAAGACTCGTAGGCATCTCTTTTTGCGTGCATCCGAAACAGGCCTGGTATATTCCCGTGAATGGCCAACTTGAGAAAAGCATTGTTATCAACAGGATCAAACCTCTGCTAGAAAATCCTCGAATCGGGTTCTTCGGACACAACATAAAATACGACTATCATGTTCTAAGGAATGAAGGGATTACCATTGCAAATATCTGTTTCGATACGATTTTGGCCTCTTACCTTCTCGATCCTCAAAATCCAAGACATAATCTAGACCAGCTCACTCTTGAGAAATTTGGAAAAGTCAAAACTCCTATCGAAAGTTTGATAGGCAAAGGCAAAAAGCAAATTTCCATGATGGAAGTGCCTGTCCAAAACGTATGCGATTATTGCTGTGAAGATGTAGATTATACCTGTCGTTTGAAAAATCTATTTCAAAAGAACCTGGAGAAAGAAGAACTCATTTCCTTGCTTCGGGAGCTCGAAATTCCTTTGATCCCCGTTCTGGCTATGATGGAACGAAAAGGGATCTATATCGATGTCAACGCATTAAAGACCCTTTCCCAAGATCTGAAATACCAAATTAAGGGATTACAGGAACATATTTTTCATCTCGCCGGAGAGACCTTTAATTTAAATTCCCCAAAGCAACTCAGCGGCATTCTTTTTGAAAAAATGCAGATCAAGCCCCCTAAAAAAACAATGACAGGTTTTTCAACTAGCGCTGAAGTATTAGAATCGCTCAAAGAAGACGTAGCTATCGTAAAAGAAATCATCTTATATCGGACTTTAGAAAAACTCCGTTCTACTTACGTGGACTCACTTCCAGAACAAGTCCTTCCGGAAACGCATCGGATCCATTGTACTTTCAATCAATCGGTGGCGGCCACTGGACGCCTTTCTTGCCAGAACCCAAATTTGCAGAATATTCCTGTCCGCACACGAGAAGGAAATAAGATCCGTGAAGCTTTTAAACCCGAATTGCCCCACTGGTGCTTTCTGGCCGCTGACTACTCACAAATCGAACTCCGTCTTTTAGCTCATCTCAGCGAAGATCCTGCGCTGTTGAAAGCCTTTAATGAAGGCGAGGATATCCATGCTTATACGGCTTCTCTTGTATTCGATGTGCCATTAAAGGAGGTTTCCCCTGAAATGCGCAATCGGGCAAAAGCTGTCAATTTTGGGATTCTTTATGGCCAGCAAGCATTTGGCCTTTCCCAGCAGCTAGCGATTGAATTCAAAGAGGCCTCCGATTTTATCGAGACCTATTTCCAACGGTATAAAAAAGTAAAAGAATTTCTTAACTTTTGCAAAGAATCTGTCCGTAAAACCGGCCG